>NZ_JAQOWX010000109.1:6379-19124 GCF_028462495.1 Paucibacter sp. XJ19-41 | reverse complement strand
CCCGCGCAGGCGGCGCCCAGCCTCCCGCCCGCGCCCCGCGCCGCCGCCGCGCCGCGCCCCCCGGCGATCAAGCACAAGGTCAGTCCCCGGGCCGCCCAGCCGCCCATCCTGCCCAATGAGGTGGACCGCGTCGTGGCCCAGACGCTGGGCCCCAAGACCCTGGCGCGCTACTTCTATATGGAACCGCTGGCACGCCGCTTCGTCGCCAGCGTCGACAAGCTGGGTGAGCGCACGCCGGCCACTTCGCAGTGGCTGCTGAAGCCGGCCCGCGGCGAGCTGCTGCTGGCCAAGAGCCGGCGGGCACAGGACGGCCAGCCGATCGCCGCGGCCAACAGCCAGCGCTATGCCGACTTCGTGCGCTGGTTCGAGCGCACCGACAACGCCCGCCTGCTCTCGCTCTACGCCCGCCTGTATCCGCTGCTGCAGCAGACCTATGTGGAGCTTGGCCATCCACAGGGCTATTTCAACGACCGGCTGATCGAGGTCATCGACCTGATGCTGGCCACGCCGCTGCGCAAGAGCGCGCTCAGGGTCAAGCCCGCCAGCGCCGAGACCCTGGCGGCCGCCGCGCAGTCCGCCACACCGCAGCAGCCGCGCTACGAGTTCAGCGATCCCGCGCTGGAGTCGCTGGCCACCGGCCAGAAGATGCTGCTGCGCGCCGGCCCTCAGCAGGCCGAGCGCATCAAGACCAAGCTGCGCGCGCTGCGCAGCGGGCTGCTCAAGCTGGGGCGCTAGCCTCCCAGGNTTCAGCGATCCCGCGCTGGAGTCGCTGGCCACCGGCCAGAAGATGCTGCTGCGCGCCGGCCCTCAGCAGGCCGAGCGCATCAAGACCAAGCTGCGCGCGCTGCGCAGCGGGCTGCTCAAGCTGGGGCGCTAGCCTCCCAGGTAAGCCAGAAGTTCCCGAGGTAACAGGGCGTGAGATGTCATGCCCGGCGTGGCCCTGCGCCACGAGAATCGCGCCGCCCTGCGCAGGGCATGAAACAACAACAGCGATCAAACCGAGAGAGGAACCCGAGCATGTACCACCCGATATTCACCCGCGCGGCCCTGGGCGCCGCGCTGCTGTGCGCCGGCCAGGCCCAGGCCCACGGCTATCTGAGCCAGCCCGAGGCCCGCGGCCTGCTGTGCAAGAGCGGCGCCAACAGCCAGTGCGGCGCCGTGCAGTGGGAGCCGCAAAGCCTGGAGGGCCCCAGCGGCTATCCAGCGCGCGGCCCGGCCGACGGCACGATTGCCGCAGCCGGCCTGGCCCAGTTCGCCCCGCTCAACGAGCAGAGCGCCAGCCGCTGGGCCAAGCGCCCGATCAGCGCCGGCCCGCAGACCTTCAGCTGGACCTTCACCGCCAACCACGTCACGCGCAACTTCCGCTACTACCTGACCCGGCCCGACTGGAACCCCAACCAGCGCCTGAGCCGCGCCAGCTTCGAGGAGCAGCCCTTTTGCCAGCATGACGGCGGCATGCGCCAGCCGCCCAAGGTGCTCAACCACAGCTGCCAGCTGCCGGCGCGCCGCGGCTACCAGCTGCTGCTGGCGGTCTGGGAGGTGGGCGACACGCCGATGAGCTTCTACAACGTCGCCGACCTGATGTTCCAGGACGGCGGCACGCCCACGCCGATCAGCTGGGCCGTCAAGGGCACGCTCTACCCCTCGGTGGACCTGTCCGCCGGCGACAGCGTCTCGACCCGGGTGTTCGACGAGCGCGGCGAGCGCGCCGATCTGAAGACCCGGCTGCGCATCGCCAGCACGGCCGAGGGCCAGCGCGACAGCTGGCCCTATCTGCTGGCCGGCCGCATCAATGCCGAGCAGACCCTGCTGCGCGCCGGCCAACGCGGCGCCGACGGTGCCATCCACCCGGTGCCCGGCCGCAACGAGGTCTTCGCGAGCCAGGCCAGCGGCCTGCAGCGCGTCGAGCTGCAGATCGACAAGGCGCCGCCGCCGGCCACGGCCGATCTGCTGGTGGGCGGCCTGCCCGCCAGCCTGGCCCTGGTCAACGGCCAGGCCACGCTGAGTTTCACGGTCACGGCGGTCGGCGAGATGGACATCAGCGCCACCCTGCTGGACCATGGCGGCCAGGCCAGGGGCGTGGCCCATGCCAGCCTCAACAACAGCGGCCAGCAGCTGCGCATCGTGCTGAGCCAGGCCAGCCCCGGCCACCACCAGCTGGTGCTCAAGGGCCAGGTCAAGGGCAGCGGCGAGCTGCTGCAAAAAACCCTGGACCTGATGCTGACGGCCGGCGGCGACACGCCGGGCGTGCAGCGCTTCCCCGAGGGCCTGCGCGGCTACCAGGCCGGCACCCGGGTGCTGCAGCCCAAGACCGGCGCCGTCTACGAGTGCCGGCCCTGGCCCAACAGCGGCTATTGCAGCCAGTGGAGCCCCAGCGCCACCCACTACGAGCCCGGCGTCGGCAGCCATTGGCGCGAGGCCTGGCTGCAACGCTGAGCGCACGCTGGCGCGGCCAGGGCTTGGCAGGGCCGCGTCCATCGCGCACCATGCGGCGCATGAACATGCCTCGTCTCAAGGCCCTGGCCCTGCTGCTGGTCCTGCTGCTGGTCCTGCTGCTGCAAGCCTGCAGCACGGTCAAGCTGGCCTACAACCAGGCGCCCACGCTGCTGTACTGGCGCCTGGACAGCTATCTGGACTTCAACGACGAACAGGCGCCGCAAGTGCGCGAAAGCCTTCAACGCCTGCAGCTGCGGCATCGGCGCGAGCAGCTGCCGCGCTATGCCGAGTTGCTGCAGCGCGTGCGGCCCCTGCTGGCCGAGCCGATCACGGCCGAGCAGGCCTGCGCCATCGTCGAGCAGGGGCGCAGCCTGCTGGGCGAGCTGGCCGAGCCGGCGCTGGACACGCTGGCGTGGCTGGCCGGCGATCTGAGCGCCGAGCAGCTCAGGCATCTGGAGCGCAAGCAGAGCACCGCCAATCTCGAGTGGAAGCAGAAGTGGGTGGACATTCCGGCCGAGCAACTGGCGAGCCTGCGCTACGAACAGGTGCTGTCGCGCAGCGAGATGCTGTACGGCAGCCTGGACGAGGCGCAGAAGAACGCGATCCGCGCCGGGCTGGCGTCGGCGGTGTTCGATCCGCAGCGCAGCTATGCCGAGCGGCTGCGCCGCCAGCAGGATCTGCTGCAGCAGCTGCGCCGCATCAAGACCGAGCAGCTCGCCCCCGAGCCGGCGCGCGCACTGCTGCGGGCCTGGCTGCAGCGCGTGATGATCTCGCCCGACCCGGCCTACCAGCGCTACCAGCAGGCGCAGATCCGCGAGGGCTGCAACACCTTCGCACGGCTGCACAGCGCCACGACACCGGCCCAGCGGGCCCGGGCGCAGCAGACGCTGAAGAGCTACGAAGACGACTTCCGGCAGCTGGCCGCAGCAGCCTGAGACGGCCGCATGAGCCCTGTTTGGGGCTCGCCGAATCGACGCCGCTTCCGTATGCTCGCGCCAGCAGGTCAACAGGGAGCATGCAGATGGCCACTCGCCCCGGCTACAACAGCGCACAGCTGGCAATCGAACTCGACGGCAAGGTCGCCGGCCCGGTGCAAAGCCTGCAAATGCCCGCCTACCGGCTCGAACCGGTGGTCGCACCGATAGGCCCGGACCGCCGACCGGCGCTGGGCAATAACACCCATATCGAGCCGATGCAGGCCGAGTTCGAACCGCTGCAGGCGCCGGCCCTGCTCGATTGGGCGCTCTCACTGCCCGAGCACAGGCCCGCCGAGTTGGCCGGCGCCGCACTGGTGCTGGACCAGAACGGCAAGCTGCAGCGCCGGGTCGAATGGCGCGAGGGCCTGCTGACCGAGCTGCGGCTGCCCATGCTGGACGCCGCATCCAAGCAGCGCTTTGGCATCGGCATCAGCTGGCAGCCCGGCAGCGTGGTCTATGCGAAGCCGGACGGCTCGGCCAGGCTGCCCGCCAGTCCGCGCGGCAAGGGGCCGACGCTGGCCAACTTCCGCGTCTCGGGCCTGCCCTTCGACGCCAGCTTCATCACCCGCGTCGGGTTGCCGACGGTGACGAGCAAGATAGCCGAGGACGGCTTCGGCAGTTTTCGCCCTCCCCGTCCCAGCTATAAGCGCATCGATCTGGGCGAGCTGACCCTGGAGTTCTCGGCGCGCTCGCGCGACGCGGTGCTGGCCTGGGTGCAGAAGATCATCGACGACGGCCGCATCCTCGAGGAGGAGTATCTGGACATCGTCATCGACCTGCTCGATGCGGCGATGAAGAAGGTGCTGCTGAGCCTGCGCCTGTCGGGCTGCGGCCTGCTGGCCTATGAGGAAGCCCGGCTGGAGAGCATGGCCGACCAAGCAGCGACCGTGACGCTGCGCCTGAGCATCAGCGAGCTGCAGCTCAAGCTCGGCAGCTGAGCCGGCGGTTCAGCCCAGACACTGCCCGCTGCGCCGCTCGGTGGCCGGCAGGGCCAGGCCGGGCAGTTCCAGCGCATAGTGCAGCGACAGCAGCTGCCAGCCTTCCGGGCCGAGCTGCCACTGCATGCTGTTGACACCGCTGTAGTCGGGCCGGGCCTGGGCCGGATCGCGGCGGGTCTCGACCACGCTATAGACCTGGGCATGGGCGCCATAGCGGCGCTGCTCGCGGTGGATCTCGCACTCATGCATGGCCGGCCCCGGCCGGGGTTTCAGCAGGGCCAGAAACTGCGGCGCCGACCAGGCGCGCGTCTCGGTGCTGGCGGCGCGCAGGGTCTGGCCGAACACCATGGCCTGCGGATGCAGCAAGGCGCTCATGCGAGCGACATCGGCGCCCTGGTCCACACCGTGGCCGAAAGCGCGCCACAGCGCGCCGACCTGGGCGTCCAGCGCCGCCTGGCTGTGGGCCTGCGCGGCCGGGCCCAGCGCGGCCAGCACCGCCGGCCAGCTGACCCGGTACATCTGGGCCAGGGCCGGGGCGCCGCCGGCCAGCGGCCGGGTCGAGGCGAACAGCAGCCACTGGCCGTCGGCGCTGACCGAGGGGGTGAACTCGAAATCGGGCCCGTTGATCGGCGCCGGCAGGCGCAGCGCCGGGCCGAAGCCGGCGCCGACCCGCTCGGCCAGGTAGAGATCGCCACCCGCGCTGCCGGCGCGGCGGCTCCACCACAGCGCATGACGGCCGTCCGGCGTCAGGCTGAAGTCGCTGTTGAGTTCGCCCTCGTTGATCGGCGCCGGCAGGGCCACGGGCGCGGCGCTGCCGGACTCGACCGCATACACACTCAGCTTGGCCGGCCCGCCGGCGCGGTAGGAGGCGAAGTACAGGCGCTCGCCATAGCGCTCCGGGCCTAGCTCATAGGCCGGGCTCTGCCAGGCCTCGGCCAGCCGGGTCGGCGGGCCGGCCCAGCGGCCATCGACCAGGGAGACCTCGTACAGATCGAGCTGGCCCAGCGCAGCGCCGGCGCCTTGCGTCGGCCGGTCCGAGACAAAGCTCAGGGTCTTGCCGTCGGCGCTCAGATGGGGGTCGGAGTCGCGCCAGCGCGGGTCGGCAAAAGGCAGGGGCTCGGCGGCCCGCCAGCGCTCCCCGTCGCGCTTTTGGGTGTAGATCTGCGAGTCCTTGAAGCCGGCGGCCGAGCGGGCGAACACGCGGGTGTCGCCGCGCTCCTGCAGGTTGTAGGCCTGCAGTCCGCTGCTGCCCAGATCGCCCAGATCGATGATCTCGACGCTCAGCGTCTGGGCCTGCGCGCCGGCCAGCGCCAGCCAGGAGGACAACACAAGGAAGGCGTAGCGTGACATCGGGATGATCGGAGAGTGGGCCAGCGCGCGATGCTAGCCAGGGCCGCAGGCTCGGCCGGCGCCATCCGACCAAGCCCGGCCGGCGCCGGACGAAGTGGGCTATCGCACCGACGAAAGCGTCTTGGCCGTCGCCGCCGACGTGGCCAGGCAGCCCAGCCCCGCCAGCGTGGCCTCCACCGCCTGGTCCAGCGGCGTGTGCGGCTCATGGCCCAGCACCGCGAGCAGTCGGGCGTTGCTCATGCGCACCGGTTCCCACCACAGATAGCGCATCTCGCGCAGCTCGCGCAGGAAGCCGACGAAGGGGGTGGCCAGCGCGACCAGCCACCAGGGGAAGGCACGCAGCCGGGGTGCGGCGCCGCCATGCCGGACCACCGCCGCGCGGATCGCTTCGCCCATCTGCCGGCCGTCGCCGTCCCAGTGGCCGGCCATATGGAAGCTGGCGAACGCCGGCAACTCGGCGCGGCGCTGCAGCAGCTCGACCAGGGTCGCCGCGACATCGGGCACATAAGACCATTGGTGACCGACACCCGCTGCTCCCGGCAGACTGACGGTCGTGACCGTACGGCCTGGCTTGACCAGCCCCTGCGCGAACCAGCTGTTGCCGACCCTGGGACCGAAGAAATCGCCGGCCCGCACGATGATGACGCGACAAGGACCACCCTCGGCAGCCGCCTGCAGCCGCCGCTCCAGCTCGACACGGATCGCGCCCTTGCGCGTCTCGGGCCGCTGCGGCGCATCCTCGGCCAGCGTGGAGGAAAAGGCATCAGGGCCGTAGTTGTAGACCGTGCCCGGCAGCACGATGGTGGCGCCCTGGGCCTGGGCGGCGGCGATGGTGTTGTCCAGCATCGGCAGCACCAGCTCGGCCCAGCGGCGGTAACCGGGCGGATTGACCGCATGGACGATCACCGCGCAGCCCTGCGCGGCGGCCATCACGTCCTCGCGCTTCATCGCATCGCCGCGCAGCCACGTGATGCCATCGCGCTGCTCAGTGGCCTGGGCCGCACCGCGCTGCAGCGCCCGCACCTGCCAGCCCCGGTTGCGCAGCTGGCGTGCGACCTCGCCGCCGATGCCACCGCTGGCACCCAGCACCAGCACCGTGTTGTCGTTCCTGCTCTTTGCCATGTCCATCTCCTGAAAACCTGTTGCGATGGCCGCAGTCTCGGCGGCCCGGCGCTTTAATGGAATTAGCGAACACAAGCGAGCGGCTATACATTTATGTATGGATCAAGAGATTGGCTGGGAGCTTTACCGGACTTATCTGAGCGTGCTGCAGCAGGGCTCGCTGTCGGGCGCGGCACGGGCGCTGGGCATCGCCCTGCCCACCGTCGGCCGGCACGTCGAGGCGCTGGAAAAAGCCCTGGGTCTGCCGCTGTTCACCCGCTCGCAGCTGGGCCTGCAGCCCACCGAGGCCGCGCTGGCGCTGCGGCCCCATGCCGAGGCGATGAGCAGCCATGCGGCGGCGCTGCAGCGCGCGGCGGCCAGCCAGGGGGTGGAAGGCGGCATCCAGGGCACGGTGCGCATCACGGCCAGCGAGGTGATGGGCGTCGAGGTGCTGCCGCCGATACTGGCGCGGCTGCAGGCCCAGCACCCGGCGCTGACCATCGAGCTGCTGCTGAGCAACCAGCTGCAGGATCTGCTGCAGCGCGAGGCCGATATCGCGGTGCGCATGACCGCGCCGCAGCAGGCCCAGCTGATCGCGCGCCGGGTCGCCCCGGTGGAGCTGGGCCTGCATGCCCATCCGCGCTATCTGGACGCCCAGGGCACACCGGGCTCGCTGGCCGAGCTGGCCCGGCACCGGCTGATCGGTTTCGATGTCGAGACGCCCTTTGTGCGCGCGGCCCGCAAAAGCATCGGCATTCCCTGGCAGCGCGAGGCCTTCCGGCTGCGCAGCGACAACGATCTGGCCCAGCTGGCGCTGATACGGGCCGGTGCCGGCATCGGCATCTGTCAGGTGGCACTGGCCCGACGCGAGCCGGCGCTGCAGCGGGTGCTGCCCGATCAGCTGTCTTTTGTGCTGGAGACCTGGGTCGCGATGCACGAGGACCTGCGCGCGAGCCCGGCCTGCAAGCTCACCTTCGAGGCGCTATGCCAGGGCCTGGCGCCGCCTGCGCAATCTCCTGCGCCGCCGCAGTGAGCAGCTCGCGCAGCCAGCGCTGGCCGGGGTCCAGCTCGTGGCGCGCATGCCAGACCTGGCCGATCGCGATGCCGACCAGCTCGAAGGGCAGCTCGCGGCTGGCCAGCTGGGGCGAGAAGCCGGCGGCCGGCACAAAGCTGCTGGGCAGCACGGTCAGCAGATCGCTCTGGCGCACCGTCAGGCCGGCGGTGAAATAGCTGTTGACCGTCATCACGACCTCGCGCTCGCGGCCGATCAGGGCCAGCGCGTCGTCGACAAAGCCGCGCGCGCGGCCGGCGAAGCTGACGCGCAGATGCTGGGCCTGGCAATAGGCGTCCAGGGTCAGCGCGCCCGGCGCGGCCAGCGGGTGGTCCCCGCGCATCACGCAGAGGTACTCGGTCGCATACAGCGGCGCCAGCCGTATCAGCTCGGCCTCGCCCTGGGCCGCCAGCAGGCCCGGCAGCTCGGGGAAGAAACCGACCGCCACATCGGCCCGCCCCTGCTCCAGCATCTCGCGCGGGTCGCGCGAGGTCAGCGGCACGATGCGCAGCGCCACCCGGATGCCCTCGCGCTGGAAGCGCTTGGCCAGGGCCGGCACGAACAGCGCGGCCGTCGCGTCGGCCATCGCCAAGGTGAAGGCGCTGCCCGGCTCGCGGGGGTCGAAGGCCTGGGGTTCGAAGGCGCGCTGCAGATGGCCCAGCGCGGTGCGCACGATGGGCCAGAGCACCTCGGCATGCTCGGTCGGCACCATGCCCGAGGAGGTCGGGATGAACAGCTCCTCGTTGGTGGCCTCGCGCAGGCGGCGCAGCGCATTGCTGACCGCCGGCTGGGTGATGGCCAGCCGGGCGGCGGCCCGGGTCACATTGCGCTCTTCCATCACCACATCGAATACCCGCAACAGGTTCAGATCGAGGGTGCGGAAGTTCAGGGGGCGTGGATTCGACATGTCCGGATGCTAAATCCATCACGGGCCATTCGCGCCAGTGATACCGCGATTCGGATTCGCAATTGGCGGCCTCTACGTAAAAACCGCAATATTCGCTCCATGGATACGGAGCGCTTGTGCTCCCTCCATACGCAAGAAGGGAAACACCATGTCCACCACCAGCCTCAACCTGCCGCTTCATGTGATGCCGTCCGACGTCGCCCGCGCCCACAGCGCCCAGGCTTCCGGTGCCCGCCTGATCGCGGCCGGATCGGCGGTGTGGCGCTTCCTGAGCGCCATCGGCGAAGCCCGCGGTCGCCAGACCATCGAAGAGCTGATCAAGAGCACCGAGATCACCCGCCCCGAGCTGTCGGCCGCGCTGCGCCGCGCCAACAACGGCAACTGGTCCTGAAGCCTCAGCGGCTCCCGCCCTGCAGCACGTGGTCCAGCAGGGCCGTGCTGCAGGCCTGCACGGATGCCGCCTCGGTGTCCAGCATCAGGGCCGGTGTGTCGGGCGCCTCATAGGGCGCCGAGATGCCGGTGAACTGGGCGATCTGGCCGCTATTGGCCTTTTTGTAGAGGCCCTTCACATCGCGGGCCTGGCAGACTGCCAACGGGCAGCGGACAAAGACCTCGACAAAGTACGGCGCGCCGCCGATATCGCGCACCATCGCGCGATCGCTGCGCAGCGGCGAGATGAAGGCGGCGATCACCAGCTGCCCCTGCTCCAGCAGCAGCCGACTCAGCTCGGCCGCGCGCCTGAGATTCTCGCGGCGCCCCTGCGGAGAAAAGTCCAGATCGGCGCACAGCCCCTGGCGCAGCCGATCACCATCGAGCAGCACGCTGGGCCGGCCGGCCTCGCGCAACTGCTGCTGCAAGGCCTGGGCCAGAGTGGACTTGCCCGCACCAGACAGGCCGGTCAGCCAAACCAGTCGGGCGTTCAGCGGCGAGGGCAGACTCATCGCTCCCCCATCGATTCGGCCAGGGTCTTGCGCAGCGGCTTGAGCAGATAGTCCATCAGCGAGCGGTCGCCGGTGCGGATGTCCACCTGGGCTGTCATGCCCGGCAGCATCTCCAGCGCCCGGCCGGTGCTGCTGCGCAGCGGCAGCTGCTCCGGTCGGATGCGCACCCGGTAGAAGGTCTCGACGCCACGGCTGCTCTCTTCCTTCAGGCTGTCCGCGCTGACATAGGCGACCCGGCCGGCCACCGTGCCATAGACCGTGTAGTCGAAGGCGTCGAAGCGGACGCTGGCCGCCAGGCCGGACTGGACCCGGGCGATGTCGGCCGTGCTGACCTTGGCCTCGATCAGCAGATCGTCGTCGATCGGGATGATCTGCATCAGCTCCTCGCCGGCGCGCAGCACGCCGCCCACCGTGGTCACGCGGATATTCTTCACGATGCCCGGCACGGCAGCGGTGAACACGCTGTCCTGCCGTTCCTGGCGGCGCCGGTTCAGCACCTGGCTCACCTGGGCCATCTCGTCCTCGGCCTTGGCCAGGTCCACCCGCGCGTCCTCGAGAAACTTGTTACGGCGGTTGATCAGCCGGGCCTCGGCCTCATTGAGGTTGCGCTGCACCCGGATCAGATCGCTGCCGCTGGCATCGCCGTCCTTGTGCAATTGCTCGATCAGATCCAGCTCGCGCCGGGCCAGTTGCACCGCAACCGACAGGGTGCGCAACTCCTCGCCCAGCCCGGCCATGCGCTGCACAAACAGCGCACGCTCGACCCTCGCAGTCTCGGGCGCCCGGGTCGGCAGCTCGGCGTCGAAGTCCGGCGCGCGGGCGCCGGTGACCTCGGCGCGCAGCCGCGCCGCCTTGGCGCGCAGCCCGTACAGCCGCGCCTCGGTCTCACCCACCGAGGCACCCAGGCGGCTCGGGTCCAGCCGGGCCAGCACCTGGCCCGCCACCACCTTGTCGCCCTCCTTGACCAGCAAGGCCTCGACCACGCCACCGTCCACCGCCTGGATCAGTTGCACCCGGCTGCTGGCGATCACCTCGCCGCGCGCCTGCGCCACCTCGTCGACCCTGAACACCGTGGCCCAGACCAGAAAGCCCAACACGGCCAGCAGGGCAGCGATGATCAGGCCACCGGCGCCTCGCCGGTGATAGTTCTCCAGCTTCTGCTGCTGGCTCTGCCCCTCAAACCACATCAAGCTCTCCTCCACGCCGGATCGGCCGCAGCTGTGCGCCGGCCGGTGCCAGCAAGCGCGGCAGGACGGCTGACGGCGGCCCGTCGGCCTCGATGGCGCCTTGCTTCATCACCAACACCCGGGTCGCCAGCGAGGCTGCCTGCATGGGCCGGTGCGTGGCGACGACCAGAATGTCCTCGGGCCGCAGCAGACGCTGCAGCTGGGCCCACACGGCCGCCTCGCTCTGAGCGTCCAGCGCGGCGGTGGGCTCGTCCAGCAGCCAGATGCGTGGCCGAACCAGCATCACCCGCGCCAGGGCCACCAGCTGGCGCTGGCCGCCCGACAAGCCCTCGCCGCCCTCACTGATCGGCAACTCCATGCCCAGCGGGCTGGCAGCGGCCATGCGGTCCAGACCCAGCTCGCGGCACAGCGTCAGCAGCTCGGCATCGCCGGCCGCACCGGCCAGGCTCAGATTGCTCAGCAAGCTGCCCTTGAACAGCTGGGGGGTCTGCGGCAGATAGCCCAGCACGCCGGCCAGCACCTGGGGATCGAGCTCCCACAGATCGGCGTCGCCCAGGCGCACCCGACCCTCGCTGGGCCGGTAGATGCCGGCCAGCACCTTCAGCAAGGTGGACTTGCCGCAGCCGTTAGGGCCGACCAGCAGCACCCGCTCGCCGGCCTGCAGGCGCAGCGCACTGGGCTGCAGTTGGCGCTGCGGCGAGTCCGCATAGGCAAAACCGGCCTGCTCCAGCTGCAGCGAAGGGCGCTCCAGGGCCGGCGCCAGCAGGCGGGCATCGGGCCGGCGCTCGGTGCGCAGCGCCAGCACCTGATGCACCAGCTTGAGCGACTGGGCCACCGACTGCCACTGGCTCAGATACTGCACCGCATGGGCGATCGGCGCGATCACCCGGCCGCCCAGCAGGCTGCAGGCGATCAGGCCGCCCATGCTGAGCCGGCCCGCTTCGATCTGCCAGACCCCGACGACCACGGCCGCCACATAAGCCAGGGTCGAGAGGCTCGCCGTGGCGATGGCACTGCCGCTGCTGATGGCTTTTTGCCGGATGTTGTAGCCGTCGATCGCGGCGGTGATGGCCTGCCACTCCTGCGCAAAGCGCCAGCCCGCATGGCTGGCGCGTATGGTCTCGGCGCCGCGGATGGTGTCCACCAGCAGGCCTTGGCGCTCGTGGCCGCGCTGCAGCTGCAGGCGCATCAGCTCGCGCAAGCGCAGCTGGGTCACCCAGCCCAGCAGCAGGGCCAGCGGCAGCAGCGCCGCATAGACCCAGCCGACATGGCCGCCGACCACGGCGATGAAGCCCATGAACAGCAGCACGAAAGGCAGGTCGGCCAGCGCGAAGACGATGCCCGAGGTGAAGAACTGCCGCACCGCGTCGAGCCCGCCGATCTGGGCCGCCAACGTGCCCAGGCTGCGCGGCTGCTGATCCAGCTGCAGGCTCAGCACATGCTCGAACACCTGCTGCGACACCTGCTTGTCGACCGCGCAGGACAGGCTGTCGATGATGCGCGAGCGCAGATTCTTCAGCAGCCAGTCCAGCGCGATCACCAGCAGCATGCCCACCACCAGCGTGGTCAGCGTCGCATACGCCAGGGTCGGCACGACCCGGTCATAGACCTGCATCGCGAAGATCGAGGTGGCCACCGCCAGCAGATTGACCAGCACGGTGGCCACCACCACCTTGAACAGCCAGCGCTTGTCGCACATCAGCGCCTGCCAGACCAGGCGGGCGGCCAGATTGCCCGCCAGCGGCGCCCTGCCCTCGGCCGCGCGAGCCGCTGCGGCCTCGACCCGCAGCCACAGCACCGGCGCGTCGGCTGGCAGCGCGTCGGCCACGCCCGCATCGGCGCCCTGGCCATCGAGCA
>NZ_JAQOWX010000109.1:0-6270 GCF_028462495.1 Paucibacter sp. XJ19-41 | reverse complement strand
GGCCAGGCACCAGCGCTGGCCCTGGCAGACCAGCACCGGCAGGCGGCGCGGATCGAGCCGCCCCCAGCTCAAACGCACCGGCGCCACGCCGCTGATGCGCGCCCGCTGCAGCTGCTCGCGCAGCGCCTGCGGGCTGGCATCCACCGGGCCTAGCGCAGCGGCGGCCTGAACAAGCTCGGGCGGCTGGCCCAGCGCCTGCAGCAGCCGCCCCAAAACCGCCGCGTCGACCGGCGCTTCCTGATTCATCGTCTCATCCCTCATGCAATGGCGCGCCGGTCGGTGACAGGCCGGCCAGCGCATCGAGCGCCCCGGCAATGGCCTGGATCTGCAGCGCCTGCGTCAGGCGCTCGGAGCGCACCTGGGCTTGCTGCAGGCGCTGCTCGAACAGCTCGCGCTGGATGTTCAGCACATCCAGCCAGCTCTTGGTGCCGGCCTCGAACTGGCGTTTGTAGGACTGCAGCAGCGCGGCGAGCTCGGCCACCGACTCGGCCTGCAGATCCAGCAGCTCGGTCTGCAGGCGATGCTGGGCCAGCAGGCGCTGCAGCCGGCGTTGGACCTCGCTGCGCGCCGCCGCCAATCCCTGGCGCGCGGCTTCAAGCTGGGCCGAGGCCTGGGCGCTGCGGCTGCGCGTGGTCAGGCCCATACCGTCCAGGCTGGCCTCGAACACCAGGCTGAGCTGCTGGTCGTTGCGCCCCCCGGCCGGGCGGGCGGCCTCCGCCTGCAGATAGATCGTCGGCATGGCGGCGCTGCGGGTCTGCAGCAGGGCGGCCTCGGCCCGCGCGATCTGGGCCTGGCGCAGGCGCAGATCGGCACTGGCCGACAGGCCTTGGGACAGCAGCTGCTCGGCCGGTGCCAGCTCGGCCAGTTCGGCACCGGGCGGCAGCTCGGCAGCGATCTCGTCCTGGGTCAGTGCGCTCAACTCGGTGCGCGCGATCGCCAGCTCGGCCTGCTGGGACTGCTCGCGCGAGCGCGCCTGGGCAAGGCGCGTGGCCGCCAGGCCGATATCGGCGCGCGAGGCCAGCTGGCCTCGTTCGCGGCGCTGAATCTGCTCGTGCAGGGCCTGATGGGCCTGAGTGTTTTCGCGCGCGATCTGCAGGCGCTCGCGCTGGCCCAGTACCTGGGCATAGGCCGCCGCCGTCTGCTCCAGCAGCTGGCGCTGCACGCGCAGCAGATCGGCGCGCTCGCTGTCGGTCCCGGCATCGGCCAGGCGGATGCCGTCTTCGATGCGACCGAAGCTCCACACCGGCTGGCGGGCCCGCAGGCTGTAGGGCAGCTGGGCGCCGGCATTGCCGCGCCCGTCCTGGCCCTGGGCCTGCAGCGTCAGGCTGGGGAAGCGCTGGGCGCGGGCCGCATCGGCCGCATGGCCCTGAGCCTGCAGCTCGGCGCTCTTGCCCGCCACCGAGGGGTGTCGGCTCAGCGCCGAGCGCAGGGCCTGCTCAAGACCGTCGGGGCCCAGGGGCTGTGCCATTGCGGGCGCGCAGCCCAGCGCCGCCGCCACGCCCAGCCAGAAAATTCTCATGCGTCCTTCTCCTCCCGCGCTGGCTGACGCCAGTGCGCCGCACGCTGCGCATCTCCGGCCAGATCGCAAGCGCGCAGCAGATCGCTGCGCCAGTTCTTGTTCCAGGGGCAGCGCATCAAGCCCTGCTCCATCAACGCGATGCCATCGGCCAGATGACCTTTGCGCACATAGATCAGGCCCACCATGAAGTTGGCGGCGGCGTGCTCGGGCAGGTGGTGCAGCAGCTGCTGGAAGCGGTACTCGGCCTCGTCGAGCCGCTCCTCGCGATACAGCGCCACGCCGCTGTCCAGCAGGCCGGGCTCCGGCAGCGTCACCATATCGGTGATCGGCTGCCATTCGATCTTGGCATTGGTGCTGCGGATCAGCGGCGCGAGATGCTCGCGATAGCGCTCCCACCTGGCCTTCGATGTGGCATAGATCGGCTGGCGCACCTGCCAGACGCTGGCGGTCTTGACCGGCCGCTCCAGCTCGCTGAAGTTCAGCACCTGCGGCTCCCAGCCCACGCCGATGTAGTCCAGCATGCGTCGCGCCTGCCCCTCGGCATCGGCGACCACGTCCTCGTAGTTCACCTCCAGGATCTCGCCGGGAAACAGCTGCTGCCAGTGCTGCATCAGCAGATTGTGGTCGGCGGGCTGCTCGCCGCTCCAGCCCCGCTCGTAGGCGGAGCCCATGCCGCCGGGCGTGGCGGCGTAGTCGGGGAAGTAGTTGGAGATCGCGATATCGCGCGGATCGCGCCGCACCGAGATGATGCGGGCCCTCGGGAACAGCAGCTTGATCAGGCCGATGTTCTCGAAGTTGTGCGGCAGCTTGTCGATCACATGGCGGGCTTCTGGCGCGTAGTCCTGCAGCTCCTTGAGCATATTGGCGCTGATGCCCTTGCTCACCTCGACGCTCAGGTCGTCCACGCAGTCCGGGTAGTGCCGACCCGAGCCGGCGCGGCGTTCCCAGCGCTCCAGCCCGGCGATCACGCCGGGGATCTGGCCCAGCTCACCGGCGCCGTGGATCTGGCTGTGGCCGGCGAGGATCTGCTCAACCAGTGTGGTGCCTGAACGCGGCATGCCGAGCACGAAGACGGGCAGCGTCGAGCTGGCGCCCAGGCCAGGGCGGTGGTCGTACAGCGTGCGGCTGAAGGCATGGCGGATGCGAGCGCAGTACTGGCGGTGTGCTGCAGGGTCGTAGCTCAGCAACGCACGGCTGGCGGCATTGGATTCATCGGCCAGGGCGAAGGCCTTGGCATGATCCTGCCGTTGTTCCCAGGCTGTGGCCAGTTGCAGCAGTGGGCCCGGCTGCACCGGACCCTCTGCGCTGGGGCGGCGGGCCAGCGCTTCCAGCCGCTGCAGGGTCGCCTCATCTTCCGGAAGGCGTCTCGCGTTGATCAGCGCCGAATACCCGCGCGCCGGATCCAATGCCTTGACCTGCTCGAACAAGGCCACGGCCTCGTCAATGCGCCCCAACTGCATCTGCAACTGCCCCAGCCCTTGCAGGGCAGACAGCATCTGCGGTTGATCCTGCAGTGCCTGGCGATAACTCGCCTCGGCCTGGGCGAACTGCTGCTGCTGCGCCTGTACGGCCGCCAGTGCCACCTGCACCTGCGCTTGCCAGTCTCGGATTTGCCCGGCCTCGGCATCCACGCCGGGCCTGAGACCGTTAAGCTCGTCGAGCGCCTGCTGTACCACCTGTTGCGCCAGCGCAGCATCGGTCGGGGTCGCCATGCCGGCCAGTCGCAGACGCAGCGCCACGCTAGGCTGCTGCGCCTTTCTGGCCACAACGATGGCGCGGCGCAACAGGCTCATGGCCTGAGGTGTACGGCCTTGCAGCATGGCCAGCTCGGCCAGTTGCTGGTGAATCGGCAGGTGGTCGGGGCAATGGCCCAGTGCGCGCCGCAGCAGGTCCTCGGCCTGGGCATGCAGGCCACGCTCGGCCAGGCGCAGGGCGGTGCCCGACACCAGGGCGCACCAGGCGTCGTGGTGCAGTTGCGGCTGCTGCTCGTCAAGCCACATCTCGGCCGCGGCCAGATTGCCTTGGGCCAGATACAGGTCAAGGCGCACACCGCCCAGCCGCTGGGTGTGCACGCCGGCCTGCGCTTGCGGCCAATCGTTACGCTCGCCTGCCCAGAACGCATCCGCCTGAGCCAAAGTGCTTTCGGTGCGCTGAAGATCGCCCGCCTGCAGGTATATGCGCAACAGCTGCTCAAACACCAGCATGCGCGGTTGCAACGCCAGACTCTGCTCGTACAGGTGCTGCGCTGCTTCGGGTTCACGGCGCTGCAGATGGCAAGCCGCCAGACGGGCCAGCAGAAGTGCATGCCCGGAGGCCTGGGTGCGGGCAGACGTCAGCAGGGACTGGGCCGCATCCAGGTCCCCCATCAACAGGTGAACGGCGGCGAGATCAACGCGGGTGTCCACATCCAGCGCGTCAACGTCTGGCACTGCCGCGCCCAGCGCCGCAAGCACATCCCGGGCCGCCTGTACGTCCCCGAGATGGGCACAGGCCATCGCTAGCATCACCTGCTCGGCCGGGCTTGGTGCGGTGGCCGCGTTACAGGCTTCGCGCAGAAGTTCAAACTGCCGTTGTTCAGCCCAACGGCGCAGCAAAGGCATGGAAGTCACGGCGGGCGCAAGTGTCGGCAGGGTTCGGCCGGCAGGCGTCAGGCCAGGCCTTGAGAGGTCAGTACATTGGGAGCGCCAGCGGCGGCAAAGGAATGGAAATAGACCTGGTTGAGCGTATGGTCCGCATTGGGGTTGGCGCCCCAGACGCCGTTCCAGAGGTCGATTGCCGAAGTCACGAAGTTCGGCGTGACGCGACCGAGTCGTCCTGTATTCCAGAGCGTTGCGGCAAAATAGCCGCCAGCCGCCCAACTGCTGATGTTGGTGCGGTTGAACAACGCATTGACGGGACCACTGGCCCCAATCACGGCGGAGCCTGTTCCCACCAGCACGATCTTGTCGTCAGCGCCCAGGTTGTTCGCGCCCGACCAGAGGCCCCAACTGTCACTCGCGCCCGGGCCGTTGCCGTCGGTACTGAGCGCGTTGCTGTTGCTATGGACCCGAAGGTAGATGGTGTACGCGGTGCTCGCATCGAAGGTCCGGCTGCTGTGGCTGGAGTTCACCCCCTCGACCAGGTCAAACACCACGATGCTGGTGTTCACGGGCGGCGCCGAGGTGTCGATCACGATGGCCTCATTCGCCCCCAGCGAGCCGGCTCCACCAGGGCTGGGCAGGGTCAGCGTGGCGTTATTGCCGGCCGCGTCGCGGATGGTGCCGCCGTTGAGGCTTAGCGCAGCGGTGCTCAGGTAATCGAGATCGGCACTCGTGTCGCCGGCCTGGACCGTGTAGCTGAAGGTCAGCGTGTTGGTGCCGGTGCCGCCGCTGTAGTTCACGGCCCGGTCGGTCGTACCGGTTTCCAGGGTCAGCTGCGGCGTGCCGGTCACGGTCACCGATTCACTGAAGACGACCTGGATGCTGATCACCTGGCCGACGCCGTAGGAGCCGGCCGCGGTCGTGCTGCTGACGCTGCTGACGGTGGGATCGGTGGTGTCCACCCGGTAGCTGGCGTTATCAGCCACCAGGGCGTGGGTCAGCACCGCGTCGTTGCCGGCCGAGTCCGTGAGGGTGCCGCCGTTGAGGTCGAGCGCGTTGGCCGGCATCGCAATCCCGTTGGCGTCGGTCTGGCCGGCGAGGATGGTGTACTGGAACACCAGCGACGCCGTGCCCGTGCCCGAGACGTAATCGGCGTAGACCGTGTTGCCACCAATATTCAAGGCCAGGCGCGGCGTGCCACCGGCAGTATTGACCAACGTCGCTTCATTCATCCCCACCGTGACGCTGACCACGTCACCCGCATTCAGGGAGCTGCTCTGCACACCCGTGGCGCTGGTGATGGCCACGCTGCCGACACCCGGCGCCGTGGTGTCCACCAGGTAGCTGGCGTTGTCCGCCACCGCGCCATGGATCAAGGTGGCGTTGTTGTTGGCCGCGTCCCGCAGCGTGCCGCCATTGAGTTGCAGCGCATTCGCGCCAATACTGATGCCGTTGGCATCGGTGTCGCCGCCCTGCACCGTGTACTGGAATAGCAGCGCCGTGCCGCCGCTGCCAGAGACGTAGCTGGCCTGCACCGTGCTGCCGCCCACGTTCAGCGCCACCTGCGGCGTGCCGGTGACCGTGGTGGCCTCGCTCATCGTCACCGTGACGCTGACCACATCGCCGGCATTGAGCCGGTTGTTCTGGGCGCCCGTCGCTGCGCTGATGGCCACGCTGCTGACCGTCGGCGCGGTATCGTCCACGTCGTTGATCGCCAGGCTCACGGCCTGCTCGCTGGCATTGCCCGCCGCGTCGGTGGCGAGCACCGTAAAGCTATAGCTGGTCTTGGTCTCGTAATCGGGGTTGCCCGTCAGGCTCACCGCGCCAGTGCTGGCGTTGATGCTGAAGGCCGCATGATCGCCCACGGCCTTGAGGCTGTAGCTGATGGCGGCCGCGTCGGTGGCGGCTGCGGTGTAGATGGTCTGACCGGCGCCGCTGTTCTCGTTGATGGCCACCGCCGTGCCGCCCGAGCTGATGCTGGGCGCACTGGTGTCGACCAGGAAGCCCGCGTTGTCAGCCACCGCACCGTGAGCCAGGCTGGCCGCATTGCCGGCCGCGTCGCGCAGCGTGCCGCCATTGGGCTGCAGCGCGTTGGCGCCAATGCGGACGCCGTTGGTATCGGTATCGCCGTTTTGCACCGTGTAGCTGAACACCAGGGCCGTGCTGCCGCTG
>NZ_JAQOWX010000108.1:0-19150 GCF_028462495.1 Paucibacter sp. XJ19-41 | reverse complement strand
GGCTCGGGCGTCGGCGGTGGCGCGGGCGCGGCGGCCGGGGCGGGCGGTGGCGCCGGCGCATAGATAGGCGGGCGCCGGGCCTCCGGGCCGCCTTGCAGCGCGTCGGGGTTCCAGGCGGCGAAGCCGGACAGCTCCTCGCGCGGGATAAAGCGGCTGTAGCTGCTGCGGCGCTCCTCGCCGTCGCGGCGTTCGGGCGGCGGCACCTGGCGGGGCGGTTGTCTGGTGGCCATCGCGGGTCAGCCTCAGAGGAACTGGTCGTCGCCGCCGCCGGCCAGCATGATCTGACCCTCGTCGACCAGGCGGCGCACGATCTTGAGCATTTCCTTCTGCTCGCTCTCGACCTCGGAGAGCCGCACCGGGCCGCGCGATTCGAGATCTTCGCGCAGGGTCTCGGCCGCGCGGGTGGACATATTGCGGAAGATCTTCTCGCGCAGCTCGGGCGCCGCGCCCTTGAGCGCCACCACCAGGGATTCGCTCTGCACTTCCTTGAGCACGGCCTGGATGCCCTTGTCGTCGATCTTGTCCAGATCTTCGAAGGTGAACATATTGTCCATGATCTTCTGGGCCAGATCGGCATCGGCCTCGCGGATGTAGTCCAGCACCGAGGCCTCGACCGAGGAGCCCAGCATATTGATGATCTCGGCCGCGGTCTTGACGCCGCCCAGCGAGCTCTTCTTCATGCGCTCGCCGCCGGCCAGCACCTGGCTCATCACCTCGTTGAGGTCCTTCAAGGCCATCGGCTGAATGCCGTCCAGCGTGGCAATGCGCACCAGCACCTCGTTGCGCTGGCGCTCGGTGAAGACGCGCAGCACCGAGCTGGTCTGGTCATAGTCCAGATGGGCCAGGATGGCGGCAATGATCTGCGGATGCTCGTTGCGCAGCAGCTCGGCCACCGAGGCGGCATCCATCCACTTCAGGCTCTCGATGCTGGAGACATCGCCGCCTTGCAGGATGCGGTCCAGCAGCAGATTGGCCTTGTCGTCGCCCAGGGCCTTGCGCAGCACATTGCGCACGTACTCATCGGTGTCGTTGACCAGGGTGCTCTGGGTCTCGGCGACGGCGTCGAAACGGTCCAGCACCTCCTCGACCTTGCTGCGCGGGATCACCTTGAGCTTGGCGATGGTCTCGCCGAGCTTTTGCACTTCCTTGGGTTGCAGGTGCTTGAAGACCTCGGAGGCTTCTTCCTCACCGAGGGACATCAGCAGGATGGCTGCGTCTTCTACGCCTTGATCGTCCATGGGGGTTCTCGTTCGTCAAGTCGTGGCGAGTTCTTCGCCGTTGATCCAGGAGCGCATGATGTTGGCCACCGCCACCGGGTTGTCGCGGGCGAGCTGGCGGGCGCGCTCCAGCTTGTCATTCGAGATCGGGGCTTCCAGGGCCGGCAGGCCGCCCATGCCGGGCAGTTCATGCTGGTCATCGACCATCGCGTTGAGCTGTCCGGCCTCATCGGTCTTGGCTTCGGCCGGCGCTGGGTTGGCGGCGCGGATCGCCGGGCGCACCAGGCCGAACACCGCGATCAGTGCCACCAGCACCAGGGCCAGCGGCACGGCGGCCGTGCGCAGCAGTTCCAGCAGCCAGGGCTGCTTCCACAGCGGCACGTCGACGATCTCGGGCTTGCTGTCCATGAAGGGGGCGCTGACCACCTTGATCGAATCGCCGCGCTCCTGGCTGAAGCCCATGGCCTCGCGCACCAGTTCGTTGAGCTTGGTCAGCTCCTCGGCCGGCACCGGCTGGCTGCTGGTCTTGCCCCTGGCGTCGGTGACCTGGCGGTGGTTGATCACGACGGCGGCGTTCAGGCGCCGCACCGTGCCGGTGGCGTTGCGGGTCACGCGCACGGTCTTGTCGAGTTCGTAGTTGGTGACGGCCTCGCGGCGCGTGCTCTGCTGGCCGTTGCCCGCTCCCTGAGCGGTCTGCAGTGGGGCGGCCTGGCCGTTGATCGGCGCGGTGGCCGGCACCGGCGGCTGGTTGGTGGCCGCGCCCGGCACGCCGGTGGGCAGGGCGGGCGTGGCGTTGATCGATTCCTGGGTCTGGTTGCTGCGCACCGAGGCCTGGGTGTTGGCGCCCTGGTTGGGCTTGTATTCCTCGGCGGTCGATTCGACCTGCGAGAAATCGACATCGGCGGTGATGGTGGCGCGCAGGTTCTCGCGGCCCACCACCGGTTCCAGCAGCTCGTAGATGCGCTTGTTGTAGTTGGCCTCGATCTGCTGCTTGTACTGCAGCTGCTGGCTGTCCAGACCCGAGCCGTTGTCGCCGGCGTTGGACAGCAGGGCGCCGGTATGGTCGAGCACGCTGACGGCCTTGGGGCTCAGCTCGGGCACCGAGGCCGAGACCAGGTGGACGATGCCGGCCACCTGGGCGCGGTCCAAGGTGCGGCCGCCGCGCAGCGTCAGCATCACCGAGGCGCTGGGCTTTTGCTGCTCGCGGAAGAAGCCGTTTTGCTGCGGCATCGCCAGATGCACGCGGGCATCGGCGACGTCGTTTAGCGCGGTGATGGTGCGGGTCAGCTCGCCCTCCAGCGCACGCTGGAAGTTCAGTCGTTCATTGAACTGGGTCTGGCCGATCGAGGTCTTGTCCATCAGCTCGAAGCCGACGGTGCTGCCCTTGGGCAGGCCGGCCGAGGCCAGCTTCATGCGCACGTCATAGACCTGATTGGCCGGCACCAGAATCGTGCCGCCGGGCTCGTGGCGATAAGGCACGTTGAGGGTGGCGAGCTGGGCGATCACCGCACCGCCGTCCTTGTCGGACAGGCCGGTGAAGACCGGGCGATAGTCGCCCTGGCCGCTCCACAAGGTCATCGCCAGCACCACGCCGGCCAGCGCCGCCAGGCCCACGCCCAGGCTCAGCTTGCTGCGCATCGGCAGGGCCGCCATGCGGGCCGCAAATCCGGTCGGTGCAGCGGCCGACGCACCCGACTGCGCCGGATCGGCCAGGGCGGTGGGAGCGGGTGAGGCGAGGGCGTTGTCCATGGGGTGCTGGGTTCTCTGTGCAGTTCTTCACGGTCCGCCGACAGCTGAACCGTTGCCTGCAATTATTCGGATTTGGCCCCTCAAGAAAGCCGCGAACAGGCCGATGAACCGAGCGCAGTTCCCTCCTTAGGAAGGCGCGGGCTTGCGTAGCATTCGCTGCCATGGACCTCAAGCTCAAGCCCTTTGATTTCGCCCAGGCCGCCGCACGCGCCGGCATGGCTGTCAATGGCCAGCCGCTGGCCAAGCCCAAGGCGGTCGGCGGTGCCAGCTTCGGCGACGCGATGGCCCAGGCGATGAAGGGGGTCAGCCAGCAGCAGGCCGAAGCGACGCGGCTGCAGCGCGAGGTCCAGCTGGACAATCCCAATGTCAGCCTGGAAGAGACCATGGTGGCGATGCAGAAGGCCCAGATCGGCTTCCAGGCCACCTTGCAGGTGCGCAACCGCTTGGTCTCGGCCTATTCCGAAGTGATGAATATGCAGGTCTGAGGCCGGCGCAGCGCCCGCCCCGGGCTCAGCAGTCGGCCGGCTTGGGCGCGTCGGGCCCGCAAAGATGGGCGCGGCCCAGCGCATTGAGCTGGACCTGCAGGCTGTGCTTCTTGCGCGTCTTCAGCTCGATGCTGCCGGCGCGCAGCGCCCGGCCCAGGCCGGGCTGCAATTCCAGCGTATCGGCGCGGCCCAGTTCCACCAGCGGATAGTCCCTGGCCTCGCCGCGGCCGACGCTGCAGGCCGGCGCGCCGCCGTGGCCCTCTTTCTGAGCCTCGCTCTGACAATCGCAGGGCGCGTCGCGGCTGACGCCCCAGCACCAGGCAGGGCCACTGCCACGGCTGCTGACGAAGACGCTGCGCCCGCTGCGCAAGGCCTCCTCGCGCGCGGTGCGCAGATCCAGCGCCAGATGGGCGCCGGCGGCGCGCAGCTGCTGACGCGCCAGCATGCTGCCGTAGCTGGGCACGGCCACGGCCGCGACGATGCCCAGCACCGCGATCACGATGGCCGCCTCCAGCAACGTGAAGCCATGACAGCGGCGGCGGACTTGCATCGGGCGCGTCTCAGGGCTTTTTCAGCAGCCGCTGGCGTTTCTGGGTCTGGTCGATATAGAGCTGCAGCGCGCGCTCGGCGCCGCTGGGCAGGGTGCCGAAGGCGCAGCCCAGGCGCAGACCAGGGCTGATGCCCTGGGCGTCGGGGCTGCAGGGGCCGACATGCTGCAGGTGCAGCGTGGTCTCGAAATGGACATCGCCATCGAGTTCGACGCGGGCGGCGTTCAGGCTGAGGCCGGCCTGCAGCGGCGGCACATCGGCCGGCAGCAGAAGGGCCAGGCCGCTGACGCTGAGGTCCAGCACGCGCAGGCGCAGCGCCATCTCGGGCTCATGCGGATGTGGCACCAGCACGCGCGGGTAGCTGTGGCCCAGCGGCTCGACGCGAAAGGCCTGGCGGCGCTGGAAGCGGTAGAGCTCGGCCGGCCAGGGCGCGCGCAAGGTGCTCAGCGCGGCGCCTTGCACCAGCACCAGGGCATCGAGTTCGAACTCGAGCCGGATATTGTCCAAATAGGCCACCGCGACCAGCTCGGCGCTGTCGAGCAGGGCCTGCAACTGCTGCAGCGGGCCGGGCTCGACCTCGAAGCCCAGGCTGTGGTGCTCGACATCGACGCTGCACAGCTGGGTCAGCAGGCTGGCGCCGGCCGGCGTGCTCAGCTGCAGGCGCACCTGGCGGTCCAGCAAACGGCGCAGCCAGGCCTCGATCTCGGGCCTGGCTGCGATGCGAAAGTCGTCCAGTGGTCGGGTCGTCATGCGAAGCAGGGTTCAAGGCCCGCAAGCCTCGGGCTTGTTCAGTGCACCATCTTGCTCTTGCCGCTGAGCACCAGGTCCAGGTCTTCCAGCCAGGGTTCGGCCAGGTGCCGGATCTCGGCATCGTTGAGCAGGATGCGCTGCATGATCCGGGTCTTCAGCTGGCTCTCCTCGGGCGGCAGCTGCTCCTGCGAGGCGGCGCGCTTGAGTTGCGAGATCAGCAGCACGCAAGCGCCTTCGAGCTTGACGACCTGGTCCCAATTGCCCGAGCGGGCGGCCGACAGCATGTCGGCACTGGCTTGCTCAATGGCTTCGTAATAGCTCAGCAGGTGGGTGTTCATGGTGATACCTATCATTCGCGGGCTGTGAGGTGGCGGCGGCTCAGCGGCTGTCGGCCTGGGGGGCGATGGCCAGCCATGCTTCGCGCAGGGGTTCGATGACTTTTCGGCAGTCCTCCAGCGCATTGACATCGGAGTGCAGATTGGCTTCGGTCAGGCGGTGGATCACATAGCCATAGAGGTCGGACAGATCGGCCGCCAGGCTGCCGCCTTGCTGCAGGTCCAGCGCGCTCTTCAGGCCCTCGTCGACGATGCGCACCGCGCGCCCGATGGCACGGCACTTCAGCTCGACATTGCCCGAGGCGATCGCGCCGCGGGCCTGGGCCATCGCTTCCATCAGGCCGTCAAACAGCATCACCACCAGGCGGTGCGGCGAAGCGGCTTCCAGGCCCGTCTGCACGCCGGTCTGGCGGTAGAAGTTGCTCGCCATGCTGTTGTGCGTGCGGGCCGGTTCGAAGAAGGTGGCGATGGCGTTCATGATGTGATGAGGGCCGGTTGGATGCTGCTATGTAGTCCTTATCGGCCATCCCCGGCGCCGACTTGAGCCTCAGGATGTGACAGATTCGCCTTGTTACACCGGGATTGCAGGGACCAGAACGACGCATGCCCGCGGGCGGCGGGCATGGGCGGGCGGAGCAGGGGGGTCTCAGGAGGATTTGTTCCAGTTCGCGACCTGCTGGTTGATGTAGTTCTGCAGCGAGCTCAGGCCGGCCATGCGGTTGTCCAGCGCCTGGTACTGCTTGTTGAGCCGGTCGGTGGTCCGCGCGATACGGTCCTCGGCCTTGTCCTGCTCTTTCTCGTTGAGTTTGAGCTTCTGGTTCAAGCCTTCGGTGCGGCTGCTCAGCGAGCCCTTGCTGCCGGTCAGCCCGGTCGTAAAGTCGGCCAGCCGCTTGGCCATGCCGGTGATCTTGGCGTCGGCATCGCCGGCAAACAGCTTGCCGAGTTTGCCGGGGTCGGCAATGGCCTTGTCCAGCGCGGCGATGTCCAGCGTGATCGTGCCGTCGGTCGGCGCTGCGGAATCCTTGCTGGTCATGCTGAGGAAGTTGAACTGGCCGGCGCCGGTGTCGCGCAGGATGTTGCGCATCTGGTTGCGCAGGTTCAGCACCGTGCTGTCGCCCTGCAGCGCGCCGCCGATCTTCGCCTTCTCGTCGTACTTGGTCTGCTCGACCAGAAAGCTGTTCAGCGCGTTGTAGGCGGTGACGAAGTCCTGCACCACCTTCTTCTGCGCCGCGCCGTCATTGGCGACATTGATCGTTGCCGGCGTCGTCGTCAGCGCCGAGACGGTGAAGCTGACATTC
Organism: Paucibacter sp. XJ19-41; assembly: GCF_028462495.1. Taxonomy (NCBI): domain Bacteria; kingdom Pseudomonadati; phylum Pseudomonadota; class Betaproteobacteria; order Burkholderiales; family Sphaerotilaceae; genus Roseateles; species Paucibacter sp. XJ19-41. Next base: position 12,768 of record NZ_JAQOWX010000108.1, on the reverse strand, counting down.
TCGATCGCGCCGCTGAAGGTGTTGGACTCGGACACCACATCCAGGCCGTTGACGGTGGCCAGCGCGTTCTTGGCCGCCACCGTCTGTTGCATCGTCGTGTTGCCGGTGTCGGGGCTGTAGCTCAGGGCCCCCAGGCCGGTGGCCAGCGGTGCGTCGGCCAGATCGGTGGCGGTGATGCGCAGCGCGCTCACTTCGCCGGTGGCGTCGCTGCGTATGGTCAGGCGCGAACCGCTGGCGTCCTTGACGATGCTGGCCGTGACGCCGGACTTGGCGTCATTGATGGCCTTGCGCACGTCCTCCAGGGTCGTGCCCGCGGCGCTGAACTCGAGGTTGATCGTCTTGGCGCCGTCCTTGGGCGTGAAGCTCGGGTTCGCGGGGGCGACCTGGTCGGTGTACTTGCCCAGCTCGATCTTCAGCTTGCCGCTGCCCAGCACCGCAGCGCCGGTGGCATAGGCGCCGGAGGCCAGGCTGTGGGCGCTGGCCAGCTGGGTCACGTTGACGCTGTAGCTGCCCGAGCTGGCGCCGGCGCTGGCGGTGGCGGACAGGGCGGTCGGATTGCTGCTGCCGGCCGAGGTCTGGCCCCATAGCGAGGCCTTGGCCATCGCATTGGCGGCCGAGGTCACGCCGGACAGCAGGCTTTGCACCTTGCCATAGGTCGAGATCTGGGTCTGGATGAAGGTGGCCGAGGTCTGCAGGTTTTGCAGCGGTTTCTTCTCCAACGCGACCAGCTTGTCGATGATGTCGGCAACCTGCAGTCCGCTGCCTATGCCTGTTGATGAAATGCCCATGTCCGTATCCTTGGAGCCGTGATCTGTTGTCGGTCATTGGAGCCAATAACTGAAGGCCCGTTACGTTTGCATGCAACGGGCCTCGCCAGCGGGGAAGGGAGGGCGCTTAGCCTTGCAGCAGCCGCAGCACCTGCTGCGGCAGCTGGTTGGCCTGGGCCACCATCGCGGTGCCGGCCTGCTGCAGGATCTGGGCGCGCGAGAGGTTGGCAGTTTCCTGCGCAAAGTCGGCGTCCATGATGCGACCGCGGGCGGCCGACACGTTCTCGCTCTGGATCTGGATATTGGCGACCGCCGTCTCGAAGCGGCTTTGCACCGCGCCGAGCTGGGCGCGCGCGCCATTGACCTGGTCGAGCGCGCTGTCGATCTTCATGATCGCCTTCCACACGCCGACCTCGGTCTCGATGCTCAGGCTGTCGATGCCGATCTCCGGGTTGACCGCCGGCGGCACGATCAGGCCGCCGTCGCCAGCGTCCACACCGGTGGTCGCCGTCGTGAAGCCGGCCAGCGTGACCACGCCGGGCAGGCCGGTGGTCGTGTCGATGCGGGAGGACATCATCGTGATCTTGAAGGCGCCAGCCACGGCCGGGTCTTCCACCAGATAGGCGGAGATGCCGGTGTCGGTGGTCTTGCGGTTGATCGCCTCGATGACCTCGCCCAGGCGCTCCTTCTCGGAGTCGGACGCCGGGATCGTGCCGATATCGATCGGCGTGACGCTGGGCGCTACCGTGATGGTCAGCGGGCCGGGATTGGCGGCGCCGGGGATGGCGGCCAGATTGGGGCCGGTGATCTGCGTGCCATCGAAGGAGGCGGCGGTATTGCCTTCCGCGTACTGGACCGTCGAGATGGCGGCGGTGGTCGTGTTGGCCAGGCTGCCGATCGTGATGCCGTCACCCGAGTTGGCGCCGATCTGGAAAGTCGCAGCGGTGAAGGACCCGTCCAGCAGGCGCTTGCCGTTGAACGAGGTCTGCTTCGAGACGCGGTCGATTTCGTCGCGCAGCTGCACCACTTCGGCATGCAGGGCCTTGCGGTCGTCCGGGCTGTTGGTCGCGTTGGCCGATTGCACGGCCAGCTCGCGCATGCGCTGCAGCATGTCGCCGACCTTGCCGAGCGCACCTTCGCCGGTCTGCGCCAGCGAGATGCCGTCATTGGCATTGCGGGCCGCGACATTGAGGCCGCGCACCTGGGTGTTCATGCGCTCGGCAATCGCGAGACCGGCCGCATCGTCCTTGGCACTGTTGACGCGCAGGCCCGAGGACAGGCGCTGCATCGAGGTGGCCAGAGAACTCTGGCTGTTGTTCAGGTTTCGTTGCGCGTTCAGCGAAACGATATTGGTATTGATGGTTTGAGGCATCGCGGCTCTCCTACTGAAATCGATGATTCCGGCTTGGAGCCGGCGTACCTACTCGGTAGCTGCATTCTTCGGCAGAACTTAAATGCCGGAAGACTCGATAAGCAGGGTGTTCGATGCCTTATTCGATGCCGTCAATGAAGAGCCCCGGCGCGTGGCCGGGGCTTGGTTGGAGGGCTTGACCGAGCGCTTGCGCGCCCGGCGCCTACCCGATCAGCGCAGCAGCGACAGCACTTGCTGCGGCAGCTGGTTGGCCTGGGCCACCATCGCGGTGCCGGCCTGCTGCAGGATCTGCGTGCGCGACAGATTGGAGGTTTCCGTCGCGAAGTCGGCGTCCATGATGCGGCCACGAGCGGCAGCGGTGTTCTCGCTCTGGATCATGATGTTGCCGACCGCGCTCTCGAAGCGGCTTTGCACGGCGCCCAGCTTGGCACGGGCGCTGTTGACCTGGTCCAGCGCGCTGTCGAGCTGCTTCATTGCGACCCAGGAGTCCTTTTCGGTTTCCACCGAGATGTCGTCGATGCCGACCTCATTCTGCTGGGCGGTCTGGGCCATATCGGCCACGGCCATGCCGGTGTCGGCGGCGGTGAAGCCGGCGAACGTGATGGCTTGCGGAGCGGGCGGCGTGGCGGCATCCAGCTTGGAGCTGACCACTTCCAGGCGCATCGTGCCATCGGCGTTCTCGGTCGCGAAGGCCGAGACGCCGGTGTCGGCCGTCTTGCGGTTGATCGCCTCGATGACCTGGCCGAAACGCTCCTTGCCCGAGCCGGCGGCCTCGATCTCGCCGAGGTCGATCGCGGTGGCGGTGCCGACCTGGATGGTCAGCGTGCCGGCGGCGATCTCGGCGTTATAGCCGGTCACCGTGGCATCGGCCACATTCACCGCACCGGTGGTGCCGGCCGCCGTCGTGGCCGAGTTGTCGCCGTAGGTGATGTTGGACAGGCCGGCGGCGGTGGTGTTGGTCAGGCTGCCGATCGTGATGTTCTGGCCCGAGTCGGAACCAACCTGGAAGTTGGCCGAACCGAAGGAGCCGTCGAGCAGCTTGCGGCCGTTGAACGAGGTGTTCTTGGCGACGCGGTCGATTTCATCGCGCAGCTGCGTGACTTCGGCCTGCAGGGCCTTGCGGTTATCGGAGCTGTTGGTCGCGTTGGCCGACTGCACGGCCAGTTCACGCATGCGCTGCATCATGTCGCCGACCTTGCCCAGCGCGCCTTCAGCGGTCTGGGCCAGCGAGATGCCGTCATTGGCATTGCGGGCCGCGACGTTCAGGCCGCGGGTCTGGGCGCTCATGCGCTCGGCGATCGCCAGGCCGGCGGCATCGTCCTTGGCGCTGTTGACGCGCAGACCAGACGACAGACGCTGCATCGAGGTGGCCAGCGAGTTTTGCGAGGAAGACAGATTGCGCTGGGCGTTCAGCGAAACCGAGTTGGTATTGACAGACATTGCCATGATCGATCTCCAAAGTGTTACAGATGCTCCCGGCAGACGCCGGCTCTTGCCTCGGGGCTCGCCATCGGGTGAGGGCGGTCCCCGTGTCTGCGGCAAGCCGCAGACTGCGTCCGGCGGCAGCTAGTCGATGAAGACTGAGAGGTCGTCTGAGTTGATCCACTCAAAATCCACCGGTCGGCTGTTCCGGACCACGGAGCCGAAGCTTCGATTCCGTTGGGATGTTTATCGATCTGGCCTGACAGAACTTTAGGCATGTTTCACACGCTGTTACGTGGGGCAGGCGCTCGCCGGAACAAAACGGTAATTCTTGGTCTGCAGCAGGCTTGTAGGAATTTGCCTGACACGGCTCTGCTCGGAAGAGAGACGCAACGCGCGGATTTGGCCTGATGTTGGGCCCCTGTTCCGGTCTTCACAATCCGTTTCACGTTGGAACCAAACCGAAACAACAGGAGTGCCAGATGAACGCAGACCAAATCCTCGCCGAGATCCGTGAAGCGAATCTGTCCTACCTGATGCTGGCGCAAAGCCTGATCCGTAGCGACCGTGAGCAGGCCCTGTACCGCCTGGGCATCTCGGAAGAGACCGCCACCCTGATCGGCACGCTGAGCCCGGCTCAGATGATGAAGATCGCCTCGGGCAACACCTTGCTGTGCCGCTTCCGCATGGACGACGACATGGTCTGGGGTCTGCTGACCAGCCACGGCAAGACCGCCGCCAACGACCAGGTCTCCCGCCTGCATGCCAGCATCCTGATGGCAGGCCGCCACCAAGAAGCCGCCTGACTGTTGACCCCCGGTCATGCGGGGCCGCTTGGGAGCGGCCCGGTGCTGGCCCCGCGAAATACTGAACACCGATCGAGAGTGACCATCATGCGCCAGAAAAGCATCCTGACCGAAGCCCGCCAGATCGAACGTGCGGTGACCCTGATCAACCTGGGCGCGCGCCTGCAGGTGCTGGAGTCGGAGACCGATCTGAGCTATGAGCGCCTGCTGCGCCTGTACAAGGAAGTCTCGGGCAAGTCGCCGTCCAAGGGCCAGCTGCCCTTCTCGACCGACTGGTTCATGACCTGGCAGCCCAATATCCACGCCTCGCTGTTTCTCAACATCCACGAGTACCTGAACAAGGTCGCCGAGATGGATGAGATCGACACCGTCATCAAGGCCTTCCAGCTCTACCGCGAGCAGACCCAGGCCCAGGGCCTGGAGGAGCAGCTCTCGGTGACGCGCGCCTGGCGCCTGGTGAAGTTCATCGACAACGGCATGCTGACGATGACCAAGTGCAGCAAGTGCGGCGGCCACTTCGTGACCCACCCGCACGAGATCGCCCGTCACTATGTCTGCGGCCTGTGCAACCCACCGGCCCGCGCCGGCAAGGGCAAGGCGCAGGGCGGCATCCATATGCATTGAGACCTGTGGTGCCCGCCTCGGCCATGCCTTTCCCTATGGCCGCGCTGCACCGCGCCTGGCCCTTGCCGGCCCTGCTGAGCTGGGGCGGCGCCTGGCTGCTGTTTCTCGCACTGGTTCGCCTCGGCCTGGGGCCGCTGCCCGCCGCGCTGGGGGCAGGTCTTGCCGGCCTGCTGCTGGCGCTGACACAGTCCAGTCGCTGGCGTCGCGTGATGGTGGCGCTGGGCTTTCCTCTTTCTCTATTGATCAGCGGCGCGGCGTCCGGCCTGCCCGCCTGGGCCTGGTTGCTTCCGCTGCTCCTGCTGGCCCTGGCCTATCCGCAGCGGCTCTGGCGCGATGCGCCGCTCTATCCCACGCCGCCGGGCGCCCTACAAGCCCTGGCCGAGATCGCGCCGCTGCGCGCTGGTGCGCGCGTGCTCGACGCCGGTTGCGGCCTGGGTCACGGCCTGCGCGAGCTGCGCCGGGTCTACCCGCTGGCCCGCATCGAAGGGGTGGAGTGGAGCGCTTTGCTGGCCCGTCTGGCGGCCTGGCGGTGTCCCTGGGCACGGGTGCGGCGCGGCGATATGTGGGCCGATGACTGGCGCGCCTACGATCTGATCTATCTGTTCCAGCGCCCCGAGTCGATGCCGCAGGCCCTGGCCAAGATGCGCGAGCAGCTGCGCCCCAAGGCCTGGCTGGTCAGTCTTGATTTCGAGCTGCCGGCGCTGCCGGCGCGGGCCTGCATCGAGCTGGGCGGGCGGCACCGCTTATGGGTCTATGCGAGCAGCATCGCTCAAGAGCGCGCCGCCGACGCCGATATGACTGGCAACTGAGGGCCGGGCCGACAAGCCCGAACCCGCCGCAAGCGAATACAAAACGGAATCCATCCATGTTTGTCATCATTGGCTGGGTGCTGGCCATGGCCTGCATCTTCGGGGTCTTCATTGCTCACGGTGGCAATATCGGCGTGGTGCTGAAGGCCCTGCCGTTCGAGATGACGACCATCTTCGGTGCGGCCATCGGCGCGATGCTGGCGACCAATCCGCCCAAGGTCATGAAGGCCACGATGAAAGGCCTGGGTGCCTGCTTCAAGGGCAGCAAGTACACCAAGGCCCGCTATATGGAGCTGCTGGCCCTGCTCTACGACATCCTGCAGAAGGCCCGCAAGGAGGGCCTGATGTCGATCGAGAAGGATGTCGAAGATCCGCACAGCTCGCCGCTGTTCCAGAAATACCCGGTGGTCGGCAACGATCACCATGTGGCCGAGTTCATCACCGACTATCTGCGCATGATGGTCTCGGGCAATCTGAACGCCCATGAGATCGAGTCGCTGATGGACAACGAGATCGACACCCACCATCACGAGGCCTTCATGGCCGTGCAGGCCATCCAGCGCCTGGCCGGCGGCCTGCCGGCTTTCGGCATCGTCGCGGCCGTGCTGGGCGTGGTCAACACCATGGGCTCGGTCGGCCAGCCGCCGGCGGTGCTGGGCGGCATGATCGGCTCGGCCCTGGTCGGCACCTTCCTGGGGATTCTGCTGGCCTATGCCTTTGCCGAGCCGCTGGCCGGGCTGCTGGAGAACAAGGTCGACGAGGACGGCAAGGAGCTGCAGTGCATCAAGACCACCTTGCTGGCCTCGATGCAGGGCTACGCGCCCCAGGTTGCTATCGAATTCGGACGCAAGGTGCTGTACTCTACGGAACGCCCAACCTTTGCCGAACTCGAAGGCCATGTGAAGAAGAAGTGAGGGTAGACGGTCATGGCAGGTGACGCCAAAAAGCTCCAGCCCATCATCATCAAGCGCGTCAAGAAGGGCGGTCACGCCTCGCATGGCGGCGCCTGGAAGATCGCCTACGCCGATTTCGTGACGGCCATGATGGCCTTCTTCCTCCTGATGTGGCTGCTGGGCTCGACCACCGAGGGCGATAAAAAGGGCATCTCCGACTACTTCTCGTCGCCGCTGAAGGTGGCGATGCTGGGTGGCTCGGGCTCGGGCGACTCTTCCCATGTGATACGTGGCGGCGGCCAGGACCTGACGCGCCAGACCGGCCAGGTCAAGGCCGGCGAGGTCGAGGCCCAGCGCCGCGCCGTCAATCTGCGCGCGCTCAAGGAAGAGCAGCGCAAGGCCGAGCGCACCCGGCTGCAGCAGCTCAAGGCCAAGGTCGAGGAGGTGCTGGCCGACAACCCGCGCCTGGCCGCGCTGGGCGGCCAGATCCGCCTGGACATGACCCGCGAGGGTCTGCGCATCCAGATCGTCGACGAGGGCAACCGCCCGATGTTCGACAGCGGCAGCGCGATCGTGAAGCCCTATATGCGTGAACTCCTGCGCGAACTCGGTGAGGTTCTGACCGAAGTGCCGAATCGCCTGACGCTGGAGGGCCATACTGACGCCCAGCCATTTTCTTCCGGGGATCGCGGCTACAGCAATTGGGAGCTATCCAGCGACCGCGCCAACGCCTCGCGCCGCGAGCTGGTGGCCGGTGGTCTGCCCGAGGCACGCATGCTGAGGGTGCAGGGCCTGGCCTCCAGCAAGCTGCTCGATGCCAAGGACCCCGCCAGCCCCGCGAACCGCCGCATCAGCATCATCGTGATGAACCGTGACGCCGAGGATGCGGTGCTGAAGAATTTGCCCGAGATTGAAGATGAGGAGCCGGCGGCAGCGTCCGAAAANTGACGCCGAGGATGCGGTGCTGAAGAATTTGCCCGAGATTGAAGATGAGGAGCCGGCGGCAGCGTCCGAAAACGCGGCGAGCCAGCCCTCAAGTCCTGCCCCCACAAGCCGATAAGACCCTCTAGACCTGCGAGGAAAGCCATGAGCACTGACATGAAATTCTTGGTTGTTGACGATTTCTCCACCATGCGCCGCATCGTGCGCGGGCTGCTGAAGGAGATCGGCTACAACAATTGTGAGGAAGCCGAGGACGGGGTCGAGGCCCTGAACATGCTCAAGCAGGCCAAGTACGACTTTGTCGTCAGCGACATCAATATGCCCAATATGACGGGTTTCGAGTTGCTGAAGGCCATCAAGGAAGATCCCAACCTGAAGCACCTGCCGGTGTTGATGGTGACGGCCGAGGCCCGCAAGGAAGACATCGTGCTGGCCGCCCAGACCGGCGCGGCCGGCTATATCGTCAAGCCCTTCACCAAGGCCACGCTGGAAGAAAAAGTCCAGAAGATCATGCAGAAACTGGCCGCTGCGGCCTGAGGCGGGAGATCACCATGAAGATGGAAGAACTCGCCAAACTGGGCAGTGGCACCGACCCGCTGATGGTCTCGCCCGAGGTGTTCCAGCAGCTCGGCACCATCACCCGGGTGCTGCACGACACGATGCAGCAGCTGGGCGTGATGCCCAAGCTGCAGACCGCCACCGACGGCCTGCCCGATGCGCGCAGCCGCCTGACCTATATCGCCAGCAAGACCGCCGAGGCCGCCAACAAGGTGCTGAACTCGGTCGATCAGGCCAAGGCCGAACACGCCCGCATCACCCAGGCGGCCAATGAAATGGCCAGGGCCATCACGGCCGACCCGGTCAAGGCCGTGGCCAGCGGCGCGGTGTTCAATTTCGTCAAGCAGGTCGAGGCCTCGACCGGCCATATCGACCAGCACCTGACCGACATCATGATGGCCCAGGACTTCCATGACCTGACCGGCCAGGTGGTCGCCAAGGTCGTGACCCTGGCCAATGATCTGGAAGACAGCCTGGTCAAGCTGCTGGTGCAGGTGGTGCCGCCCGAGCAGCGCGAGAAGGTCGACGCCAGCATCCTGCAAGGCCCGGTCGTGAACCCGGAAGGCCGCACCGATGTGGTGACCAACCAGGGCGAGGTCGACGACCTGCTGGCCAGCCTGGGCTTCTAGTCCGCAGCCGGCCCCCTCCGCCCCGAACCCGCCAAAACCCGCCTTCCGAGGCGGGTTTGTCGTTTCTCGGGGCCGGATCACCGCCGGTTTCCCCCCCCTTATCCGGCTTAAGTTCGCGGCCTTGGCGGCCAACAATGGCGCAGCGCTCATCGGAGCGCCTCATCCGCCATGGCCGACCAAGACGCACAAGACAAGAACTTACCGGCCTCAGCCAAGAAGATCCAGCGATCTCGGGCCGAGGGCCAGGTGCCGCGTTCGCGCGATCTGGGCCATTTCGCCGTCATCCTGACCGGCGGCGCGCTGCTGGCGGCCGGCGGGCCCGAGGGCGTGGCCTGGCTGCAGCAGCTGATGGATGTCAGCCTGCGCTTTGACGCCGAGCTGCTGGCCAAGCCCGGTGTGATGACCGAGCGCTTTCTAGAAATCGGCCTGCGCGGCCTGCTGCTGAGCCTGGGCGTGGGTCTGTGCCTGAGCCTGGTCGCGGTGCTCAGCAGCCTGGCGCTGGGCGGCTGGAACTTCACGATGACGGCCGTCGCCCCCAAATTCTCCAATCTCAATCCGCTGACCGGCATCGCCCGGCTGTTCCAGTGGCAGGGCCTGGGCCAGGCGCTGAAGGCCTGTGCGCTGGCCCTGGTGCTGGCGCTGATCGCCGGCCTGGTGATGAAGAACCGAATCGCCAACTACGTCGGCATCATGTCGGTGCCGCTGCCGGCCGCGCTGGCCTATGCCGGTGATCAGCTGATGGGCGGCCTGGCCTTTCTGGGCCTGGGCCTTGCGCTGTTCGCCGTCATCGACGTGCCGCTGCAGTACCAGCTCTATATGAAGCGCCTGAAGATGTCGCGCGAAGAGGTCAAGCAAGAGTTCAAGGAGCTCGAGGGCAACCAGGAAGTGAAGTCGCGCATGCGCGCCAAGATGCGCGAGATGGCCAAGCGCCGCATGCTGGCCGCCGTGCCGACGGCCGATCTGGTCGTGATGAACCCGACTCACTATGCGGTTGCGCTCAAGTACGAGGAGGGCAAGATGGCCGCCCCCCAGGTTGTGGCCAAGGGCGCCGACCTGCTGGCGATGAAGATCCGCGACCTGGCCAAAGACGCCAAGGTGCCGGTGCTGCAGTCGCCGATGCTGGCGCGCGCCCTCTATGCCCATGCCGAGCTGGACCGCGAGATCCCGGCCGCGCTGTTCGCCGCAGTGGCCCAGGTGCTGGCCTATGTTTACCAGCTGCGCGCGGCCCTGGCCGGGCGAGGCGTGGCGCCGGCCATGCCCGATCCGGTCGTGCCGCCCGAGCTGGACCCCCACAACAAACCCGCCGCCCAGCGCAGCGGCGCCCCTGAGGACGACGAGCAATGAACGCGCTGATGGCCCGACTGCAAACCTTGCTGGGCCCGCGAGCCGGCATCGTCGCCGCGCTGGGCGCGCCGATGGCGGTGCTGCTGATCCTGTCGATGATGGTGCTGCCGCTGCCGCCCTTCATCCTGGATCTGCTGTTCACCTTCAATATCGCGATGGCCGTGATGGTGATGATGGTGGCCGCCAATATGGTCAAGCCGCTGGACTTCGCGGCCTTTCCGACCGTGCTGCTGCTGACCACCTTGCTGCGCCTGTCGCTGAACGTGGCCTCGACCCGGGTCGTGCTGCTGGAGGGCCATACCGGCCCGGGCGCGGCCGGCAAGGTGATCGAGTCTTTCGGTCATTTCCTGATCGGCGGCAATTTCGCGGTCGGCCTGATCGTGTTCGCGATCCTGGTGGTGATCAACTTCATCGTCGTGACCAAGGGCGCGGAGCGCATCGCCGAGGTCGGCGCACGCTTCACCCTCGATGCGATGCCCGGCAAGCAGATGGCTGTGGACGCCGACCTGAATGCCGGCCTGATCAACGAGGCCGAGGCCAAGCGCCGACGCGCCGAGCTGGGCGACGAGGCCGACTTCTTCGGCTCGATGGACGGTGCCAGCAAATTCGTTCGCGGCGACGCGATCGCCGGCATCCTGATCCTCGTGATCAACATCATCGGCGGCTTCATCATCGGCGTGGCCCAGCATGGCCTCTCGGCCGGCCAGGCGGCCGACGCCTATGTGCTGCTGGCGGTCGGCGATGCGCTGGTTGCCCAGATCCCGGCGCTGCTGATCTCGGTCGCGGCGGCCATGGTGGTGTCGCGCGTCGGCTCGGAGAAGGACATCGGCAGCCAGATCGGCCGTCAGGTCTTCGGCTCGGCCAAGTCCCTGGCCGTCACGGCCGGCGTGATCGGCGCGCTGGGCCTGATCCCCGGCATGCCGCATCTGGTCTTCCTGATGATCGCCAGCGGCCTGGGCTATCTGGCCTGGTGGCTGCGCACCCGGGACCAGGCGCAGGCCAAGACCGCCGCAGCGGCCGCCGCCAAACCCTCCGCCGCTGCGGCCGCCGCCGAGCCCAATGCCGAGGCCAGCTGGGACGATCTGGTGCCCATCGACACGCTGGGCCTGGAGGTCGGCTACCGACTGATCACCTTGGTGGACAAGAACCGCGAGGGCGATCTGCTCAGCCGCATCAAGGGCGTGCGGCGCAAGTTTGCCCAGGATGTGGGCTTTCTGCCGCCGCCGGTGCATATCCGCGACAACCTCGAGCTGCGCCCCAGCCAGTACCGGCTGACCCTGCGCGGCGCCGTGGTCGGTGAGGCCGAGGCCTTCCCTGGCATGTGGTTGGCGATCAATCCTGGGCATGCCAGCCAGAAGCTGATCGGCACCCAGACCACCGATCCGGCATTCGGCCTGCCGGCCACCTGGATCGAGGACCGCCAGCGCGAAATGGCCCAAATGGCGGGATTTACCGTGGTTGATTGCTCGACCGTGATTGCCACCCATCTTTCACACTTGATGCAAGTCCACGCGGCCAAGCTGCTGGGCCGAGTGGAGACCCAGCAACTGGTGGATCACCTCACTAAGCAAGCCCCGCAACTGATCGAAGACGTGATACCCAAGATGGTCGGCATCTCATCCCTGCAACGAGTTCTCCAGCTGCTGCTGGAGGAGGGCGTGCACATCCGCGATATGCGCTCCATCGTCGAGTCCATCGCGGAAAACGCCGCCACCGTCGCCGACCCGGCCGAGCTGGCCCGCCGCATCCGCACCCATATCGCCCCGGCCATCGTGCAGCAGATCTATGGCCCGGTGAAGGAGCTGGACGTGATCGCGCTGGAGCCCGAGCTGGAGCGCCTGGTCACGCAAGCCCTGAATTCGCCCCACGGCGCCGCGCTGGACCCCGGTGTCGCCGACACCCTGGCCCGCAGCGCCGCCGAGACCGCCCAGGCCCAGGAGGACCGTGGTGTGCCGGCCTGCCTGCTGGTGCCCGACCTGATCCGCGCCCCGATGGCACGCCTGCTGCGCCGCGCTGCGCCGCGCCTGAAGGTGCTGGGCCATAGCGAAATTCCTGAAACTCATTCGATCCGGATCGGTTCGGTCATTGGAGGCACAGCATGAATGTGAAACGCTTCACCGCCCGTTCCGCCCGCGAGGCCATGGCCCTGGTGCGCCAGGCCTTTGGCGATGACGCCGTCGTGCTGTCCAACAAGCCTTGCAAGGAAGGCGTCGAGGTGCTGGCGATGGCCCCCGAGGGCATGTCGCAGATCGAGAAGGTGGCCGCCACGGCACCCAAGGTCAGCGCGCCCAGCCGTGTGCAGGCCCGCCCCAAGGAGGCCCCGCTGAGCGAGCGCGCCGCGCGCCAGGCGCCGGTGCTGTTCGGCGACGCCGGCGTCAATGCCGATGTGCAGGCGCTGGCGATGAGCACGCTGTCCTTCCAGGACTATGTGCGCGAGCGCATGCTCAAGCGCCGCCATGCCGAGCTCAACGGCGGCCGCACCGAACCCAGCATGGACATGATGCCGGCCGAGCCGGAGCTGCCCCCCGAGGGTGTGGCCTCGCTGGTGGCCGCCCGCCAGCAGCGCGCCCAGGCAGCGCTGCAAGCGATGGCGCCGCGCCAG
>NZ_JAQOWX010000107.1:4612-19641 GCF_028462495.1 Paucibacter sp. XJ19-41 | reverse complement strand
GGTTGCCGGCTGCGGCGCATGCAGCTTGACGACCAGCTCGCGCGCCAGCGGCACGGCCAGGGCTTGCTGGGCGCGCTGCGGCGCCAGCGCGCCGCTGAGCATCGCGACGGCGGCCGCCGCGATCAGCGTGGGAACAAGGCGGGGCGTGATCGCGCGCAGCGAGGAGGGGAGGTGTCGGGTCTGCATGGCCGCCACCCTATTGCACGGGCATGAAAAGCGCGTGACAGGACGGCGTCGCGGCGTCGTGGTGGGCGCCTGTCATCGCGACGTCATCGGCGGCGCCCAGCATTGTCCGTTTAGGCGAATGCCACCCAGCCCCTTGCGCTCCCGACCTCTTGTGCCGCCCTCATGTCTGCGCCGGGCCTGTCTCGCGCTGCTGCTGATGTGCTCCGGTCTGGCCTGGGCCGCACCGGCCGCGCAGCAGCGCCTGGCGCTGGACTTCCGCGACACCCGGCTGAGCGCCGTCTTCGAGACCCTGTCGCGGCACAGCGGTCTGAACTTCGTGTTCGATCAGGAGGTGCGCAGCGACACCCGGCTGTCGCTGTCGCTGCGCCATGCCAGCGTCGACGAGGCCCTGCGGCTGATCCTCGCGCTGCAGCAGTTGGAGCAGAAATGGCTGACGCCCAACACGGTGCTGATCTACCCGGCCACGCCGGCCAAGCGGCGCGAGCATCAGGAGCTGCAGACCCGCAGCTTCTACCTGAACAGCGCCGATCCCAAGCAGGTGCAGGCCTTGCTGCGCGGCCTGCTCAAGACCCGCGATCTGGTGGTCGACGAGCGCCTCAACCTGGTGATGATGCGCGACACGCCGGAGACGGTGGCGCTGGCCGAGCAGCTGATCGCCGGCCTGGACCGCCCCGACGCCGAGCTGCTGGTGGAGCTGGAGCTTCTTGAAGTCGCCAGCAGCCAGGGCAGCGAGCTGGGCATAGACTGGCCCAGTTCGGTGCAGCGTGGCCTGCCTGGCGATGTCAGCCGGGTGCCCTGGGGCGCCGGCCGCGAGTTGCTCAGCAGCATCGCCAACCCGGCGCTGGTGGCCCGGCTGCGTGGTGATCGCGAGCTGGCGACCCTGATCGCGAAACCGCAGCTGCGCCTGCGCAACCGCGACAAGTCCCGCATCGAGCTGGGCGGCAAGCTGCCGGTGTTTGGCAGCAGCGCCAGCCCGGACATCGGTGTGACGACCAATGTCAGCTACCAGGACATCGGGCTGAAGCTGGCGCTGCAGCCTCAGGTGCAGTCCGATGGCGAGGTCGTGCTCAAGCTCGATCTGGAGCTCAGCTACCTGCTGGCCGAGGTTCGCTCCGGCGGCAACCCGCCGGCCACCGCCTACCGCATCGGCCAGCGCAGCACCAGCACCGTCGTGCGTCTGCGCGATGGCGAGACCCAGCTGCTGGCCGGCCTGATCGGCGACAGCGAGCGCCAGACGGCGCGCGGCCTGCCAGGGCTCTCCGGCCTGCCGGTGCTGGGGCGCTTGTTCGGTGTTGGCGAGGACAGCCGCCGCAAGTCCGACATCGTGCTGCTGATCACGCCGCGGCTGCTGCGTCTGGCGCCGCTGCCCGGCCCTGAGTTGCTGAGCCTGGCCAGCGGGCGCGATGCCGATCCCAGCGCCGCGAGCCTGCGGCTGCGGCGCGGCGTGGTGGCGGCCTCGGGTGCGCCGTCCGGCGTTGGTGCCGAGCCGGCGCCGCAGACTGCCGCTGAGGCGGGTGTGGACGGCAAGGAGGCCGACAGCGAGGCAGGCAACGAGGCCGATAGCGAGGCCGTCGCCGAGCTGCAGACCAGCGGCAGCGCCGCTATCGGCGAGACCCTGTCGGTGTCGCTGCACAACAAGTCGCCCCATCTGCTGCGCGGTGAGCTGCGCTACGACCTGAGCCTGTTCGCGCCCGCCGAGGGCGGCGCGGCAGCCAATACCGGCAGTGTCGCGTTCGAGCTGCCGCCGCAAGGCCAGCTGTCGCTGCCGCTGCGTGTGCATTCGGGCGCGGCCGGTGTCAGCTCGGTGATCGAGGTCGTCAATCTGCGCGGCCGCAATGCCGCCGGCGATGCACTGCCGGCCCGTCTGGAGGGCGACGGTCAGGTCGAGATCCGGGCCGAATGAGACGGGAATGAGGCGTTCGGCCCATGCCGGCGCCGGCACCATGAGCCGAACGGTCTATGCGCCGGCAATTCCTTCAACAGAAGGTCATCAGCGCTCTTTACATTGCGCAACATTCAGAGCGGCGGGCCCCAAAAGCGGGCTCGTGGTCTGCCCTGTTGTCAACCGCGTCCCTGTCCCCATGAACAACCATGACCCGAGCGACATCCCGATGTCGCAGGAGAGTCTGAAGGCCGAGGCCTTGATGCGTGCGGCTGATTCTGCGCTGGAGGTGAGGCGGCGCTATCAGTTCTTTGTCTGGATGCAGAGCCATCTGCAGCCGCTGCTGCCGCATCAGCTGGCGATCTGCGGCGCCTACCAGCGCGCGGCGCGCGAGCTGGTGTTCGATGTCTTCAACACCGTGCCGCTGCCCGAGCCGCTGCTTACCGAGCTGACCCGCAGCGGCAGCGCGCTGATGCAGCGCCTGCAACTGATGTGGCTGCAGGCGCGCGGCCGGCCGGTCTGCACCAGCGTCGAGGCCGAGGGCGGCGCAACGCCCGATGCGCTGGCCCTGGTCGAGGCGGGCGTCGGCGATGTGCTGCTGCACGGGCTGTCGCGGCCGCAGCGGCCCAGCGAGATCGAGGGCTTCTATGTGTTCGCCCGCGTTGGCGCCCCGGCCACGCCGGCGCAATGCCGTCATCTGGAGCTGCTGCTGCCGCATATTCACGCCACCTGGCAGCGGGTGCAGAACGTCGAGCACGACCTCAGCCCGCTGCCCTCGGCGATGACGCCGCGCAGCAGCCACCCGACCGGCATCACCGAGCGCGAGCGCCAGATCCTGAGCTGGCTGCGCGAGGGCAAGAACAATCAGCAGATCGGCGAGGGTCTGGGCATCAGCGCGCTGACGGTGAAGAACCATGTGCAGAAGATCCTGCGCAAGCTCAATGCCAGCAACCGCGCCCAGGCCGTGGCCTGCGCGATGACGCTGAACCTGCTGGCCCACCGGCCGCCCCAGGGTTTTCCCGTGCTCGAAGCGGCCGACCATAGTCCGAAAGGTCTGTGAACTGCATCACGTTCGCCGCAACGCCTGTCACCTTGGGCTGCGAAAGTGCGAGCTGTCGAAAGGACAGATAGTCGTTCTTTAAGCCAGGGTCGGCCCCAGCGACCCAAACGCCCAAGGCCGCCTCCCGGCGCAGTGCTCCCACGCTGCGCCCCGGCAGCGGCAACCCAGGCGCAGCTGCGGATAGAGGGAGGAGTTCGCCACGGGCTCCGCTTATCCAGGCACCAGTGAACCAACGAGCACAACTCATCAACCTGCCTTTTTCTTTTTCCAATCGGAGAAAACACATGAAATTCAAGACCATCGCCCTGGCCGCCCTGCTGGCCACCACCGGCTCCGCCTTCGCCGAGATCCAGACCGGCCAGACCGGCAGCTTCGGCGAAGCCGAACTGGTGTTCATCGCCACCAACTCCAAGGGCTCTTTCCTGAAGGACCTGGGCGTTACCGCCAACGCCTTCCAGTCCAACGGCAACTTCAACTTCTCGGTGCAAGGCGCCGAGTGGGACAAGTTCGTTGCCTTCGGTGGCAGCGATACCAAGTGGACCGTGCTGGCCGCCAACCCGCTCGGCTTCGGCTTCGAGCCGGGCGAGATCAATCTGTTCACGACGGTCGGTGCCGGTCAAGCCGCCAACGGCATTAACAATCAGGTCTTCAACGATGCCGTGAACAATCTGGCCAGCATTTTTGTCACCAGCGACGACATCGCCACCAACACCGGCATCGGTGCTGACAACATCGAATTGGCCCAAGCCGCCGGCAGCGATGGCTATCTGGCTGGTTATATCAACTTGGCCGGTTTCTACAACCAAGTGGGCTCAGTCAACGAGACCCTGAAGATGGCCTATCTGACTTCGTCTAACGACAATGGCAGTTCCCTGGTCCTGGCCTCGCCGTATGTCAACGCCAGCACCGAGGTGAGCTTCAACGGCACGAGCATCGCCGCCGTTACCGCCCCTGTTCCCGAGCCGAGCACCTATGCCCTGCTGCTGGCCGGCCTGTGCGCCGTCGGCTTCATGGTCCGTCGCCGCCAGTCCTGAGACGGCCTGATCGCTGAGTAAGTAGCAAGCAAGAGAGTCCTCGTTCCCGGCGCCCACTCCAAAAGATGGGTGCCGTGGGCGGAGCTCTGTCCGAATTCCTCATTTTTGGAAGTAACACCATCATGAAGATCCGCAACACCGTCATCGCCTTGGCCTCGCTGGCCGCCCTGGGCTCGGCCCACGCCCTGACCCCCGCCCAGATCGTCGCCGAGCGCACCGCCGGCACGCTGAAGGAAGTCCGCATCGTCGGCGCCTCCGCGCTGCGCCTGGCCCTGGGTGGCTATATGCAGGAAATCGCCGACCCGGCCACGTTCGATGTGTTCTTCAACGACGCCACCGGCGCCAACAACCGCGCCTACTCCTTCCGCCTGAAGGCGCAGGTCGGCAATTGGCCCGCCGGTACCGCCGTGCTGGTGACCAAGCGCGATGCTGGCGGTTCCGGCCAGGGCGTCGGCCCCATCATCACCGCTGACGCGAANCAAGCGCGATGCTGGCGGTTCCGGCCAGGGCGTCGGCCCCATCATCACCGCTGACGCGAACCAGGCCCAGATGCTGGTCGACGCTTCCTGCGTGGCCACCGCCAACGCCTCGCCGACCGCCGACATCCAGACCCCCTCCTTCTATTGCGCCACCACCGTGGGTGCCCTGGCCGACGCCGGCCTGTCCGATGTCGAGCCGGCCCTGCTGGAAGCCGGTATCAACGCGGGTGCCGGCCGCTCGGTCGACAACCTCGACTCCGCCGGCTTTGTGCAGAACGTGTTCGGCGTGGCCGTCAACAAGAAGCTCTACCTGGCCCTGCAAAAGGCCCAGGGCCTGGTCGAAGTGAGCGCCACCGACATCGACGAGTCCGCCGCCAAGCAGCCCAGCATCCCCACCACCTTTGTGCGCGGCGCCTTGACCGGCCAGCTGCTCGGCAGCAGCGCCGCTTCGAAGAAGGGCTGGAACCTGCTGATCCCGGCCTCGGTCGAAGCCAACATCAACAACAAGAAGATCAACGTCTGCCGCCGCACCGCCGGCTCGGGCACCCAGGCCGCGTCCAATGCCTTCTTCGCCAACAACCCCTGCGGTGGTCCGTCGGCCTACATTCCCTCGATCCAAGGCGGTGGCGCGATTTCTGCGACCGGCGCGCTGACCGTGGTGGCCGGTGCCGGCACCGGCAACGTCGAGACCTGCCTGGGCACGACGGCCGAGAACGCCGCTGGCGGCGCCTTCGCGCTGGGCGTGATCGGCCGCGAGAACAACCCGCGCGCCAACGGTGGCGACAAGGGCTATCGCTTCGTCAAGCTCAGCGGCGTGGCCCCCGAGCGCGAGAACGTGATCAACGGCAGCTACGAGTTCGTCACCGAGTCCACGATGCAATGGGCCAAGACCGGCGCCAACGCCCCGGCCGGCGACAAGCTGGAGTTCCTGAAGAATCTGCGCGCCAATATCGGCAAGGCCAGCGTGCTGGCCCAGCTGGACCCGGACCTGCAAGCCGGCCTGGTCGCCACGCCCGACACGATCCCGGCCGGTACCGCCTGGGCGGATCTGCCGGAATCGGTGCGCAGCTTCACCGCTCACACCGCTCGTACCGCTGCCAAGACCTGCACCCCGGTGCGTATGTTCAAGTGATTTGATATGACCTAGGCCTAGCCTGCTGCCAGCTTGGACTTCGCAAGAGGCTGAGCCGGTGAAGTCAAAGGCGAAGCCGGCGTCCGGGAGGGTATATAGCTCTCCCGGACGCTCTCGAATTTCCGTAGGCCCACAAGGGGTCTAGTCAAACCGGCAACGAAACCGAAAGAGTGATGGATATGAAGCTGCGCCCGTTCAACCTCTCCCACAAAGCCAAGCTGTTGGCGCTGTGCGGCGGCCTGATGACGGCGGGCCTTGCCGGCGCGGCGATCGACCCCGGTCACCCGGACTGGATCCCGGACGGGGATGCTGCGAATCCGAGATTCGGCTTCCCGGAACTGACCCTGTTTATCTGGGATCCGGTGGCCAAGGCCATTTACAGCAAGGATCTGGGGACCAAGGCCAAGCCTTATCTGGAGGGGCAGGACCAGACAGGTAACTTCTTCACCTACGCCCAGCAGGATGCTGGCTACCAGAAGTTCTTTGACCCGATCAACATCAACAACGACGCCGCATTCAAGGCTTTTACCGAGGTGTCGACAAACAGCGACAACCAGCAATGGGGCGTGATCGCAACGTCGGTAACGGGTTTTGGAATCGAACCCAATGAGATGTATGCCTTCAGCACACTGCGGCATTTGTCTGCGGCTGGGGTCACCAACCCCGAGTGGAGCCTCTTGAAAGGCACAAAGAATCAGGGCTTCTCGGATGCAGTGTCGAATTACATCAATACGGTAGTTGAGCCCCTGAATCGAGGCGCTGGCGCTGGGGGATCGTTCTCCAACCCCTACAACAGCCATGCTGTTGCTGGGCTCGATTCCAAATTGAACTTCGACTATGCGGTCAATGGATCCAGTGTCGACTTTGAAGGCACGGAGGCTTACTGGGGCAACCTCAGTGGAGGCATTGGTGGAGGTAAGCTGGCCGACGCGGCCAACTTCCTGAACCCGGTCAGCACCACCAATCCGCAGACCGGCACGAAGTCCTACCACTCCTCGTGGTTCTACTACCTGACATCGACCAGTGATCAGGCCTCCGCGCCCATCCTCGTCGACGAATTCGACAACGCCGGCCATGACGGCTACTGGGGCCTGGCCATCAATGGCAATGGCGAATACATCCTCAGCTTCACGATGGAAGCGGCGGTGACCCAGGTCAGCACGGTGCTGGGCATGCAGCGCCGCGCGCGCACCGACTTTGCCGCCGGCGTTGGCGGTATCCGCTTCATCACCGCGCCGCTGGGCGAGTTCGCCGGCTGGACGCCGGGGGGCTTCGTGCCGGGCAACGCCGTGTCGGCCGTGCCCGAGCCGTCGAGCTGGCTGATGCTGGGCCTGGGCCTGGCGGCCCTGGGTTGGCGCGCGCGGCGCAACAGCCGCTGAGTCGTCGCCGCCCCTGCAGCCCTTGCTGAAGACACGCCGCCCTGGATGGGGCGGCGTGCGCGCTTTTGTTCCATAGATTTGTCACCCGCCCCGTCCGGCATGAGCCGTTCGGCCCATGCCGGGTCACCACCGTTTCACCGGTCACCGGGACACTGAGTTCATGGAAAATTTCACGTTCCGCGCCTGCGGTCAGGTGCGGCTCCCCCTGTCTTTGCTGCTGCTGGCGGCGGCGCTGTCGGCCATGCCCGCGCAGGCCCAGCCGAGCGCGCCGCCGGCCGCCGCTGCGAGCGATGCGACAGCGGCCCCGCGCTTTGACATCCTCGAGTTCCAGATCGAAGGCAACACCCGGCTTTCCGATGTGCAGATCGAGGCGGCGGTGCTGCCCTTTCTGGGCGAGGGCCGCAGCATGGTGGATGTCGACGGCGCACGCGCCGCGCTGGAGAAGGTCTATCAGGGGGCCGGCTATCTGACCGTGTTTGTCGATGTGCCGGAGCAGCGCGTCGAGGGGGGTGTGGTGCGGCTGGCGGTGCTGGAGGGCCGGGTCGAGCGGCTGGCGGTGACCGGCTCGCGCTACTACGCCCAGGGCCGCATCCGCACCGCGGTCAGCGAGCTGGCGGCCGGCCAGGTGCCCAACTTCAATATCGTGCAGCAGCAGCTGGCCTCGGTCAGCCGTGGCGAGGAGCGGCGCGTGCAGCCGGTGCTGCGGCCGGGCCGCCAGCCGGGCACGGTGGAGGCCGAGCTGAAGGTGGAGGACAAGCTGCCGCTGTCGGGCAGCTTCGAACTCAGCAATGCGGCCTCGGCCGACACCGATCCGCTGCGCGCCGCCGTCCATCTGCGCTACGACAACCTGCTGCAGCGCGACCATTCGATCGCGCTGACCCTGATGGGCGCGCCGATGGCCAGCCGTGAGTCGCGCGTCGCCGTGCTGAACTACACCGTGCCGCTGGCCGACGGCGATGCGCTGACCTTCACCGCGGTGAACTCCAGCAGCGATGTCGACAGCCTGGGCGGCGTCAATGTGCTGGGCAAGGGCACGACTTTGGGCCTGCGCTACAGCATCTCGCGCGCGCTGGCCGAATCGGTGCACAGCCTCAGCCTGGGCCTGGACTTCAAGGACCTGAAGGAGAACGTCAGCCTGGGCCGCGGTGCGGGTGCCGCCGCGCTGAGCGCCAACCCGCTGCGCTATATGCCGCTGCAGGCGGCCTACAACGGCAGCTGGTTCGGCCCCACCTCGCAGCACAACCTCAGCCTGACCGCGACCCTGGGCCTGCGCCGCCTGCTCTACCGCGAGATCGACTGCCAGCTGGCCGACGGCACTGTCGCGCGCGACGACCAGTTCGCCTGCAAGCGCCGCGGCGCCGATGGCGGCTTCTCGACGCTGAAGCTGGACTGGCGCGGCCAGCAGCGTCTCGGCCCTGTCGAGCTGGCGGCGCGCTTCGGCGCCCAGCTGGCCACCCAGCAGCTGCCGAGCTCGGAGCAGTTCTCGCTGGGCGGTGCCGACACGGTGCGCGGCTACTACGACGGCGTGGCCGCCGGCGATTTCGGCTGGCTGGGCTCGCTGGAGCTGCGCAGCCGCAATTACGCGCCGGCCCTGCTGCGCAGCTTCGAGGGCGCGAACCTGCCGCCCTTCAGCGAGCTGGGCCTGCATCTGTTCGCCGACGCCGCCGCCGTCAGCCTGATCGACCCCGAACCGGGTCAGCAGCGCCGTGTGCCGCTGCTGTCCAGCGGCCTGGGCCTGCGCCTGGCGCTGAGCACCGGCCTGTCCCTCAACCTCGACTGGGGCCGCCGCCACCGCGACCTGCCCACCCGCCGCGCACCGCAGGACCACCTGCATCTGCGCGCCGCGCTGCGCTTCTGAGCCGCGCCCCCAACGCCTGACCGAAGTCCCAAGCCATGGCCCCGATCCCCCGCCTCACCGTCCGCCCCCATCGTCTCAGCCGCGTCAGCCGCCGGAGCCGCTGGTTGCTGCACCCGCTGGTGGCGGCCCTGGCCCTGGCCTTGCCGCTGCAGTCGCCGGCGCAGACACCGCCGGCCGCGATTACCGTGCCCAAGCCGGCGGCAGGTTGGCGGGTCTACGGTCAGGGACCGCGCAGCGCGCCCGAGATCAGTGCCGATGGCCGGCATATGCGCATCCAGCAAGACAGCGCCCGCGCGATCTACAACTGGGCCAGCTTCGATATCGGCGCCGAGAGCTCGGTGACCTTCGACATGGCCAAGGCCGGCGCCAGCGCGCTGAACCGGGTCGACGGCACAGCGCCGAGCCAGATCTTCGGCAAGCTCAGCGCCACCAATGGCGGCGAGGTGCTGATCTACAACCGCAACGGCATCCTGTTCGGCCGGGGTGCCAGCGTCGATGTCGGCAACCTGATCGCGACCACACTCAAGCCCAGGGACGAGGACTACAAGAACGGCTTTGTCGCCAACATCACCGGCGCCGAATCCGCCTTCCGCTTCGATGGCTCGAACGCTGGAGATTTCGGCAAGAGCTTTGTGAAAGTGGAGGCGGGCGCCGAGATCAAGACCGCCGAGGGCGGCCGCATCTTCCTGTTCGCGCGCAAGGTCGAGAACGCCGGCACGCTCAGCGCGCCCGGTGGCCAGGTGGTGCTGGGCGCCGGCGCCGAGGTTTTCTACAAGCTGCCCACCGCCGAGCCGCTTTACGCCGCCGAGAACAACGCGGCGGTGCCGGCGCTGCGCGGCCTGCTGGTCGAGGTGGGCCGCCACACCCTGGGCCGCGCGGGCGATGGCCAGGTCAAGAACGAGGCCAGCGGTGTGATCAACACCCCGCGCGGTAACACCACGCTGGTGGGCATGGCGGTCAACCAGTCGGGCCGCATCAGCGCCAGCACCAGCGTCGCGCAGAACGGCTCGGTGCTGCTGCTGGCTCAGGGCGGCGCGGCGACGCTGGGCATCACGCCCTCCGACGAGCGCTACAAGCGCGCCCAGATCAGCGGCGATCTGGTGCTGGACGCCGGCAGCCGCATCGAGATCACGGCGGCCGACCAGGGCGCCGACGGCAAGGCCCTGAGCGCCGATGACAACGCCGGCTTCGTCAACTCGCGCCTGGACCTGGCCGGCAAGAACATCACGCTGGCGCGCGGCGCCAGCATCGTCGCGCCGGCCGCCCAGGCCAGCCTGCGCGCGCTGGCTGTGCCCGACTACCGCGCCGATCTGCTGACGGACAAGGTCTTCAAGCCCGAGGGCGGCCGCATCCAGATCGATGCCGGCGCCAGCATCGATCTCTCGGGCACCCGCAACACCGAGCTCAGCGTGGCCCGCCATTTCGTCACCACCGAGCTGCTGGGCAGCAATGACCTGAAGGACGCGCCGCTGCAAAAGGATGGCCTGCTCTACCGCAACAAGGTCACGCTGGACACGCGCCAGGACTCGCTGATCCTGGGCAGCCTGGACAGCTATCGCCGCAGCCTGCAGCGCAGCGCCAGCGAACGCATGGCCCAGGGGGGCAGCCTGAAGCTGTTGGCCGGCGGCGCGGTGCTGGCCCATGCCGAGTCGCGGCTCGCGGTCGACGGCGGCCTGCTGCGCTATCTGGACGCCGAGGTGCGCCCGACCCAGCTCTTCAGCGCCAGCGGCAAGGCCTACAGCCTCAACAACGCGCCCAGCGAGCTGCTCTACTCCGCGATCACCAATGCCGGCACCAACAAGGCCCGCTACGACCGCTGGGGCCCGATGGTCAATTACGGCACGGTAATGCCGGCGCGCCAGGAGGCCGGCTACACCGAGGGCGGTCGCGGCGGCAGCCTTTCAGTGGTGGCGCCCGAGGTGTTGCTGGACGGCGCGCTGTCGGGCCAGACCACGCTGGGCCGACGCCAGCGCATCGGCCTCGACGCGCTGCCGGCCGGCGCCAGCCTGGGCATAGGCGCCGCCCGCCACGGGGCCGATTTCGGCGCCAACGCCTATGCCGGCGCGGTGCTGAAGGACTTCCGCATCGGCGCCGATATCGCGCCGCTGGACGAGGCGCAGTGGCTGCGGCTGCGAGCCGACAGCGAGGCCGCGCTGGGCCGCAGCTCGGGCCTGGCCGCGAGCCGGCTGCTGGGCTCGGGCTTCCAGCACATCACGATCGCCGCCGAGGGCGCGATCAGCAGCACGGCGGCGCTCGATCTGCCGGCGCTGGGCAGCCTGCAGCTGCTGTCCCGCGGGGGCCGCGTCAGCGTCGACGCCGACATCCGCAGCGCCTCCGGCAGCCTGAGCCTGCGCAGCTTCAGGAACGAGGTCGCGGTCGCGGCCGGCGTCAAGCTCGATGTGGCCGGCCAGTGGAGCAATGCCGCGCTGGACCCCGAGGCCGGCGCGCTGACGCTCAAGGGCGGCACGCTGCTGGTCTCCGGCGACACCGGCGTGAGCCTGGGTGCGGCCAGCCGGCTCGATGTCTCGGGCGGGGCGCTGCTGGCCGGGGTCAACAGCCTGGCCGGCTGCGCGGCCGGCCAGATCTGCGGTGGCGCCGCCGGATCGATCACGCTGAGCACCGGCAGCAGCACCTTCACCGCCGATGTCGCCGCGCGCCGGCTCTTGCTGGGCGGTGAGCTGCGCGGCTACTCGATGAGCCAGGGCGGCCATCTGAGCCTGACGGCACCGGGCCTGCGCATCGGCAGCGCGCCCACCATCGCCGCGCCGGGCACGCTGGAATTGGGCCCCGAGTTCTTCGGCCAGGGCGGCTTCGGCCGCTTCAGTCTGGACGGCCGTCAGGCCCTGGAGCTGACCGCCGGCACCCGGCTGGCGCCGACCCAGCAGCTCTGGCATGCCGAGGCGAGCACACGCAAGGCACCCAGCGGCAGTGCGATGGATGGGCTGATGACGCTGGCCGCGCCGCGCCAGGGTCTGCCCAAGGCCATAGACCTGAGCCTGGCCTCCAGCGGCCTGGGCGGCAACCGGCCCGAGGGCCGGCTCAGCGTGGCCGAGGGCGCCAGCATCGCGCTGGAGCCGGGCGCCAGGCTGAGCCTGTCGGCCGCGACCGCGCTGGCGATGGACGGCGAGCTGCGCGCCCCGGGCGGCCAGCTCAGCCTGGCCGTCAAGGCCTCCAACAGCGGCGAAGGCGATATCCCGCACTATCTGTGGCTGGGCGCCAAGAGCCGCATCGATGTGGCCGGCCAGCGCCAGCTGCAGGCCAGCACCGATGGCCTGCCGCAGGGGCGGCTGCTGGGCGGCGGCTCGGTCAGCCTGAGCGCCAGCGGCGACAACGCCCATGGCACCAGCCTGGTCTGGCAGCGCGGCGCGGTGATCGACATCAGCGGCGCCAGCGGCGCGCTGCTGACAAAGGAGCAAAGTCAGGGCGGCAGCGAGCAGCGCATTAGCCAGCTGGCCAGCAGCGCCGGCTCGCTGAGCATCAGCGGCAACCAGGACATCGTGCTGGAAGGCACGCTGCGGGCCCAGGCCGGCGGCGCGGGCCAGGGCGGCGGCACGCTGTCGCTGAGCCTGGTGCCCGGCTTTGTGACGCCAAACATCCAGGGCTTGCCGGCGCTGCGCCGGCTGGAGCTGGTCGGTGTCGAAGAGCGCCGCAGCGACGCGCTGCGCGCCGAGGCGCTGCCGGCGCCGACCGGCCTGAGCGGCCGGGCCTCGCTGTCGACCGCGCTGCTGCGGGGCAGCGGCGTGGCCGAGCTGAACCTGAGCGCGCAGGAAGGCATCGTGATCGCCGACGGTGTGAACCTCGATCTGGCCCGCGGCCTCAAGCTCGACACGCCGGTGCTGCTGATGCAGGACCGGGCCCAGGCGCGGCTGGCCGCGCCGCTGCTGCAGTGGCAGAACAAGCAGACGAACGTCATCGCAGTCGGCGGGGGCAATGATCGCCCGCTGCCCACGGCCCAGGCCGGCCATGCCGGGCTGAGCCTGACGGCCGGCGAGCTGATGGTGCTGGACGGCAAGCTGGTGACCCAGGGTCTGGGCCGCCTGAACCTGAGCAGCGGCGGCGATCTGCGCCTGCAGGGCACGGCCAGCGGCAGCGGCTATCAGGGCAGCCTGGCGACCGCCGCCGATACCTGGCTGACGGCGCGCCAGCTCTTCCCGGCCAGCGACACGGTGTTCGGCATCGATGCTGGCAGCCATCTGCTGGAGTTCGCCAGCAGCCCCGGCGCCGCCCCGGCCCTGCCCTGGAGTGCCGGCGGCAGCCTGAAGCTGAAGGCCGCCGACATCGTGCAGGGCGGCCGGCTGCGCGCGCCGGCCGGCCTGATCGAGTTCCAGGCCACGGGTCAGCTGAGCCTGAGCGCCGGCAGCGAGACCTCGGTCAGCGCGGCCGGCCGCGAGTTGCTGTTCGGGACCTGGACGGGCGAGCGCTGGGCAAGCCCGGGCGGCGCCGTGCTCGGCGCGGCACCGGCCAAGGCGATCTCGCTGAATGCGGCGACGGTCGATGTGGCGCCGGGCGCGCTGCTGGACCTCAGCGGCGGCGGCAAGCTCAGCGCCTGGCAGTTCGTGTCCGGCCCGGGGGGTTCGCGCGATGTGTTCACCGGTCTGGACGGCGCCTATGCCATCGTGCCGGGCGTGCTGAGCTCGGGCACGCAGGCGCTGGCCGGCGAGGGCGCATCGGCCTTGGGGCGCCAGATCACGATAGGCGAGGGCGCACCGGTGCCGGCCGGCACCTACACCCTGCTGCCGGCCCGCTATGCGGTGCTGGACGGTGCCTGGCTGCTGCGCCCGGCCGGTGTCGGCGCGATGCCGCTGGGCCTGGGTGTCAGCGTGGCGCGCGATGACGGCAGCCTGCTGCTGGGCGCCCGGCTGGGCCTGGCTGGCAGCGCCGAGCAGGACGCCCGGACCAGCACCTGGCAGCTGCTCAGCGCGGCCCAGGCGCGCAAGTACAGCGAGATCCGGCTGGCCGATGCCGACCAGTTCTTCCCGGCGCTGGCTGCCGGCCAGGACCGCGCCCGGCCGGCGCTGCTGCGCGATGCCGGCAGCCTGGTGGTCGCGACCCAGCAAGCCCAGATTCGCGGCCTGACCCGCTTCGATGCCGGCCGCGGTGACAAGGGCGAGCAGGGCCTGGCCGGCAGCGCCTATTTCGGCGCCGAGCGCATCCAGATCGGCGGCACGGCCCAGGCCGGCGCCCTGCATCTGGACCCGGCGCAGCTCTCGGCACTGGGCGCCCAGCATCTGGTGATCGGCGCGATACCGAAGAACCTGAGCACGCCCGAGCAGCTGGAGCTGCGCAGCAGCACGCTGGAGCTGGCCCCCGGGGCCGCGCCGCTGAAGGCGCAGAGCCTGCTGCTGGCGGCCACCGAGCGCCTCACAGTGGGCCAGGGCGCACGCCTGGAGGCGGCACCGGTCGATGCGCAGGCGCCGAGCCGCCAATGGCAGCTGCAGGGCGACGGTGCGGCGCTGCTGGTCTCCGGCGATGCCGAGGCCGGCCTGGTGCGCAGCGGCGCGCAGCGCCAGCGCGGCGATCTGAGCATAGGCGCCGGCAGCGTGCTGAGCGCGGCCGGCGGCAGCCTGCTGCTGGACGCAACCGGCCGCAGCACGCTGGCCGCCGATGCGACGCTGCAGGCGGACAGCATCGCGCTGGGCGTGTCGCGTCTGCAGATCGGTGGCAGCGCAGCGCTGCAGGACGACAGCACCCTGCTGAGCGCCGAGCTGCTGGCCCAGCTGGGCGGGGCCGAGCGCCTGCTGCTGCGCAGCTATGCGGGCTTTGACTTCCTGGCCGGCGCCAGCCTGGGTGCGCCGGGGCTGGAACGCCTGAGCCTGGATGGCCCGGGCCTGCGGGTGCTGGGCGAGGGCCTGGCCAGCGTCAGTGCCGCGCGCATCGACATCGGCAACAGCACCGGGCTGAGCGCCGGTGACGCGCCGGCCGCAGGGCGCCTGCGGCTGGACGCCAGCGGCCAGGGCGCGGGCCAGGGCGAGATCCATATGCTGGACGGCAGCCAGCGCTGGCAGCTCGGCGGCGCCGA
>NZ_JAQOWX010000107.1:0-4518 GCF_028462495.1 Paucibacter sp. XJ19-41 | reverse complement strand
GGGCGATACCCATATGGTGGACGGCCGCCCGCGCTGGCCGCTCGGCGGCGCCGAGCTGCGCGCCGAGCGGGCGCTGCTGTTCAGCGGCCGCAGCCAGCTGAGTCTGGACGGCGCCGATCTGCAAGTCTTCACGCCGGTGCTGAAGGCCGCGCGGCCCGAGGGCGATGGCCCGGCCGGCAGCACCGAGCTGGACTGGCGCATCGGCGGCGCGCTGAGCCTGCAAACCACGGCGGCACAGCCAGCGGCGACCGGTGCGGCCGATGCCGTGGCGGCGGCGCGCGTATCGCTGAGCGCGCAGCGCCTGGCCATCGACACCACGCTGGACCTGCCGGCCGCCCAGCTGGCGCTGCGCGCTACCGGCGCCGCTGCCGACCTGGTGTTCGGCAGCCGGGCCCGCGTCAGCGTGGCCGGCCGCAGCGACAAGATCGGCGACACGCTGCGCGCCGATATCGCGGCGGGCCGCCTCAGCGCCATCAGCGAGCGTGGCGATCTGCGCCTGCTGGCCGGCGGCCAGCTCGATGTCTCGGCCGCCGGCGACGGCGATGCCGGCAGCCTCAGCCTGGTCGCTGCCGAGGGTGCGCTGCGGCTGCAGGGTCGCCTGCTGGCCGCAGCGGCCAGCGCCGAGCGCGGCGCCAGCCTGCAGCTGGACAGCCGCGACGCGCTGGACCTGGCCGGCGTGGCCGGTCTGATCGCACAGGCCGGCCCGCAGGCCTTCACGCAAAGCATCGAGGTCCGCAACCGCCAGGGCGACCAGCAGCTGGCAGCGGGCACGAGCTTGCGCGCCGCCGCGCTGACCCTGAGCAGTGATGCCGGCAGCCTCAACGTGGCCGGCCGGCTCGATGCCTCGGCCGCCCAGGGCGGCGAAATCCGCCTGAACGCGCGCGGCGATCTGGTGCTGGCCGATGGCGCCCAGCTGCTGGCGCGCAGCCAGCAGGCCGACGGCGCGGGCAAGGTCTGGCTCAATAGCGAACAAGGAACCCTGACCTTGCAGGCCGGCAGCCTGATCGATCTGTCCGGCCCCGACGCCGCCCCGGCCGCCGGCCTGGTGCAGCTGCGCGCCGCGCGCGAAGGCCAGGACGTGCGCATCGCCGCCATCGACGCCAGCCTGCGCGGCGTGGCCCGCCTCGATGTCGAGGCGGTCAAGGTCTACACGGGGGTGAATGAGCTGGTCGATGGTTTGACGCCGACGCCGACGCCACCTACGCCGACGCCACCCACACCGACGCCGCCTACGCCGACGCCGCCCACACCGACGCCACCCACACCGACGCCGCCCACGCCGACGCCGCCCACGCCGACGCCGCCCACACCGACGCCGCCTACACCGACGCCGCCCACGCCGACGCCAACCAATCCGTCGCCCGGTAACGGTGAGACGACGCCAACCAATCCTCCGCCGACGCCACCAACTGGGCCGACGCCGCCTACGCCGACGCCGCCCACACCGACGCCGCCTACGCCGACGCCGCCTACGCCTACGCCGCCCACACCGACGCCGCCCACGCCGACGCCGCCTACACCGACGCCGCCTACGCCGACGCCGCCCACACCGACGCCGCCCACACCGACGCCGCCTACGCCGACGCCGCCTACACCGACGCCGCCCACACCGACGCCGCCCACACCGACGCCTGTCACTCCGTCGCCGGGCAATGGCGAGACCACGCCAGGCACACCGCCGCCTGCACCACCGACCGGGCCTACACCTGTACCAACGCCCACGCCCACGCCCACGCCCACCAATCCTTCGCCCGGCAATGGCGAAACCACGCCGGTCACGCCGCCGCCCGCGCCACCGACCTTGCTGGTCGCGACGATGGCCAAGGCTGCCGCGCTGGCTCAGGCCCTTGCCGTCAAGCCTTCGCCCGGCAATGGCGACACGACCGGCACCACACCGCCGCCCGCGCCGTCCACTGGCACGACGCCGACGCCTGGGCCTACACCAACACCCACACCCACACCCACGCCCACGCCTACGCCCACGCCTGCCGGCAAGCCGCTGGGCCTGGCGCGTGTGCTGGCCGATAACGCCGAGTTCATGGGCGAGCGCCAGCAGACGGCCGAGGCCATCACGGCCCGGCTGTCAGGTGGCCATGCCGCTCTGCAGGACCTGCTGCGCGTGCGTGCCGGTGTCGAGGTGCGCGCCGACGGCGATCTGACGGTCAGCAAGAGCTGGCAGATGCCGGTGTTGACGAAGGCGCAGGCCGAGCGGGCGCCGTATGCGGCCGAGGCGGCGCTGACCCTGCGCGCCGCCGGCAATCTGCTGCTCAAGAGCGGCCTTGCCACCGGCTTCAGGCCCTCGCCGAATGACGAGAGCCAGCTGATCGGCACGTCCACACTGGCCGGCGATATCCGGCTGGTGGCCGGCGCCGATCTGGCCAGTGCCGACCTGCGCGCGGTGCTGGGCCTGGAGCGCCTGGCCGAGGACAAGGGCTCGGTGCTGATCGGGGCCGACCGCCGGCCCGGCCAGTCGGTCGCCCCCGAGGTTGCGTTGCGCAGCACCGTCGGCAGCCTGGAGCTGATGGCCGGTCGCGACATTCGTCTGCTCAATGGCAGCGCCAAGCTCTACACGACCGGCACGCCGGTGGGTGTGGTGGCCGACGCCGAGCCGCCCATCGATGAAGGTGACGGCTCGGTCGAGGCCATGGGCCAGCCGGTCTCGCGGCGCACAAGCCTGCTGCTGCGGGCGGCCGCCGACCAGCCCTCGCCCGGCAATGGCGACGACACGACCGGCACGACACCGCCGCCCGGCGCGCCGACGAAACCCGGCGAGAAACCGCCAACGCCGCCGACACCCACGCCGCCCCCCACGCCGACGCCGCCACCCACGCCGGATCCCGACCCGGAGCCGGAAGAACCCGGCGGCCCCGACCCGGTGCCGACCACCATCCACGCGCCGGCGCTGGACGCGCTGGCCAACGATCTGGATGGCAGCGGCATGAGCCCCTTCAGCAGCGGCGGTGGCCGCATCACGCTGAAGGCCGGTCGCGATGTGGTGGGCGTGGCCAACAACACGGACCAGCGTTCGGTCAGCGACTGGCTGTGGCGCGCCTCGGCCAGCGAGGTGCCCATCGCCTGGTTCAGCCGGGTCGACCGCTTCGCCCAGGGCATTGCCAGCTTCGGCGGCGGTGATATCTGGGTGCAGGCCGGCCGGGATCTGCATCAGCTGCATGCGGCGGCGGCCAGCAGCGGCCTGGTGATGACGCCTGCCATGGCAGACGCTGCGGCCGCTGGCGGCGCTGATGGCGGCAGCGGACTCGCCGTGTTCGGCGGTGGCGCGCTGCGCGCCAGCGCCGGGCGCGATCTGGTCAGCGGCCAGCTGATGGCGACCAAAGGCCGGCTCGATGTGCGCGCCGGCGGCGCGATCCGCAACGAGGCCGAGGCCAATGTCAATTTCGATCCCGGCCTGCAGCTGGTTTTCCAGGACGCGGCCGTGCGGGTCCAGGCCGGCCAGGATCTGCAGATCGCCAGTGTGCGCAATCTGGCTCATGCCCTTACGGCCGAGGCCAACACCTTGGGGAAAAAGCTCTCGCTGCCCGGCCTCGATGCGCGCGCCAGCCTGCTGCTGCAGAGCGCGGCCGGCAGCATCGCCTATGCGGGCGCCGAGCAGTCTTTGCGCGGCTCGGCCGAGGCGATTGATGGAGACCGGATGAGCGCGGTGCTGCCCATCGATCTGCGCCTGCTGGCGCCGCAGGGCTCGATTCAGGCCAACAATATCCGGCAATGGAGCGACAGCGCCGATCCGGCCGCGGCCCGCACCTGGCTGGGCGCCGGCGAATCGCTGACCCTGTCCAATATCGATCTGCTGGCGCTGGGCAATGCGCCGCTGGCCTTCGGCTTGCGACCCGATGCGGCCTTTATGGACGCCCAGCGCCTGGCCGTGATCGACGCCGACGGCCAGCTGCGGCCGGACCAGAGCCCGCGCGAACCGGCCCAGTTCGTGGCCCAGCGCGGCGATTTGCTGATCAGCACGGCGATGCATTCGGCGCGCCCGCTGGAGCTGCGCGCCGGTCGCGATCTGCGTGTGGATGGCGGCCTGACGGTGCAGCACCAGAGCCCCGGCGAGGGTCGGCCGCAGGAGCAGACCCTGCTGCGCGCCGGCCGCGACATCCGCTTCGGTGGCGCCACCTCCGGCGTCGATCTGGCCGGCCCCGGCCAGCTGCTCGTGCTGGCCGGCCGCGATGTGGACCTGGGCCCCGGCCAGGGCCTGGTGGCGCGCGGCAATCTGTCCAATAGCGTGCTGCTGCCCGAGCAGGGCGCCGGCATCACCGTGGTGGCCGGCCTGGCCGACAGCGGCGAGGACTATGCCCAGGCGGTGCGCCAGGGCTTCCATGTGCTGAGCGTGTCGGGCCTGCAGGGCAAGCTGGGCCAGACCTATGGCCTGCTGGGCGGTGCCAAGCCCGACTTCGAGCGGCTGGCGCCTGCGGCCCAGATCGAGGCGCTGCGCGAGCTGCTCGGCAGCGCCAAGGTCGACGGCTGGCTGGCCGCCCATCTGCGCGCGCTGCCGGCGCGGCCCGA
>NZ_JAQOWX010000106.1:0-19707 GCF_028462495.1 Paucibacter sp. XJ19-41 | reverse complement strand
GCTGTTTGTCGGCGGCGCCGAGGTGGCCAAGGCCCCGGCCGCGCTGCCGACCCTGGGCGGCGCCTTGCAGCTGGGCGAGGGCTCGCGCGGCCTGGCCGACGAGCTGCAGATCGCCACCGTCGCGCGCAGCGATGTGTGGCTGGCGCTGGCGGCGGCGATCCAGGGCGGCGAGGGCAAGCTGCTGAGCAGCCTGCGCGAGAGCGCCGGCGAGGCGGCGGCCGAGGGCGAGGAGCATGGCTATATCGGTGTGCTGGTCAAGAACCTGACCGTCGACGCCTGGGTGGTCATCATCATCCTGGGCGTGATGTTCGTGGTCGCGGCCTGGGTGATGGTGGACAAGAGCCTGCTGGTGGGCCGCGCTGACAAGGACAACCGCCAGTTCCTGCAGCGCTTCCGCGCCGCCAACGAAGACCTGCTGAAGCTCGATACCGGCGCCATCCATCCGAACTCGCCGCTGTACCGGCTCTACCAGGCCGGCGTGCGCGAGCTGGCCAAACGCCGCGTCGGCCAGGCCGATGCCCCGCCGCTGAGCGGCGCCTCGCTGGACGCGGTCAAGGCCGCGGTCGACGCCGACTTCGTGCGCGAGAGCCACAAGCTCAACGCCAAGATGGTGCTGCTGACGATCGCGATCTCGGGCGGCCCCTTCCTGGGCTTGTTGGGCACGGTGGTCGGCGTGATGATCACCTTTGCGGCGATCGCGGCGGCCGGTGATGTCAACGTCAACGCGATTGCGCCCGGCATCGCCGCGGCCCTGCTGGCCACGGTGGCCGGCCTGGGCGTCGCGATCCCGGCGCTGTTCGGCTACAACTACCTGGCCGCCCGCATCAAGAACCTGTCCTCGGACATGCAGATCTTTGTGGACGAGTTCATCACCCGCGTCGCGGAACTCTACGGCGCGCGCTGACCATGTCTGCCGACATCAAGGACGACAACCAGCCCTACGACGACATCAACATCACGCCGATGCTGGACCTGGCCTATGTGCTGCTGGTGACCTTCATCATCATGACCACCGCTTCGGTGCAGGGCGTCAAGGTCAACAGCCCGCAGACGCAAGCGGCCAGCAGCCTAGCCAAGCCGCAGACCCGGGCCGTCACGATCACCGCGGACGGCGCGGTCTATCTCGATGCCTATCCGGTCAGCATGGATCAGCTGCGTGACACATTGGCCCAGTACAAACAGGCCAACCCGGCGCTGCCGGTGGTGCTGAAGGCCGATGCGGCCGCCCAGTACGAGAAGGTGATGCAGGTGCTGGAAGTGGCCAAGCAGCTCGACATCACCGAGATCGGCCTGGTCACCAAGCGCGCCGCGCCCTGAACGAGCAGAAGGCTTCCCCATGCAAGTCAATACCGATGCCAAGCCTTACGACACCATCAATGTCACGCCCATGCTGGACCTGGCCTATGTGCTGCTGGTCGTGTTCATCCTGATGACCACCGCCTCGGTGCAGGGCCTGTCGATCACGATGCCCAAACCGTCCAACAAGCCCAGCACCGAAAAGCATGAGTTGCTGATCGTGCAGGTGATGCCCGATGGCGCGGTGCTGCTCAACGGCGCCGGTCTGAGCCTGGACGAGCTGGAGGGCCGGCTCGACGAGGCCAAGGCGCGCGACCCGCAGATGTCGGTCGCGATCAAAGGCGATGCGCGCACCCAGTACGCCAATGTGGTGGCCATCGTCGACCTGTGCAACAAGCTGCAGGTCAATATGGGGCTGATCACGGCCCGTATCGGCAGCTGAGGACGGCCATCATGAGTGGATTGGCCGAAGACCATCTGAACGACAAGCCGGGCCGGACCTGGGCGCTGCGCGCCGCTGCGGCCCTGGGTCTGCTGCTGCTGGCGGCCGGCGTCTACTGGCTGGCCGACAACCTGAAGGGCGGGCCGGAGAAGCCGCGCCGCCAAGTCGCCAAGATCAGCATCCTGCCCGACACGCCGCCACCGCCTCCGCCCCCGCCTAAGGAGGAGAAGAAGCCCGAGCCCCCCAAGGACGAGCCCAAGCAGCTGATGCGCGATGAGGCTCCCAAGCCGCAGGACGCGCCCAAGCCGGCCGATGCACCGCTGAAGATGGAGGGAGCAGCCGGCGATGGCCCCAGCGCCTTCGCGGCCGGCAGCGTCAGCCGCGAGTACCAGGGCGGGCCCACCGGCGGTGGCCCGGCCGGTGGCGGCACGGTGGCGGACCGCGCCCAGGAACGCCTTTACGCGAACTCGGCACGCCAGTTGCTGCGCGACGAGATCGAGCGCCATCTGCGCGGCGAGGGCGAGCAAATGAGCGCCAGCTTTGCGATCTGGCTCAAGCCCGACGGCGTGATCGAGCGCTTCGAGTTGCAGCCCAGCGGCGACGCCGCTGCCGATGCGGCGCTGCAGGCCGCGCTGTCCGAGACCTCGCGCGCGCTCAAGCTGCCGCCGCCGCCGGCGCTGCGTCAGCCGATGCGCTTCAGGCTCAGCGTCAAACCCCAGGCCTGAGGCCTGGCCCAGATTCACTTTTCTTTCAGTCATGAAGCTCAACCTCCTCACCACCACCCTGGCCGCCGCCGCCCTGATCGCGCTGCCGGCCCAGGCCCAGTCGACCGTCGACGAGAAGCAGGAGCTGGCCCAGCTGCGCGCCACCACGCTGGCCCTGATCGAGGCCCTGGTCGGCCAGGGCCTGCTCTCGCGCGAGCGCGCCGACGCGATCGTGCGCCAGGCCCAGCAGGCTGGCGCACAGGCCTCTGCGCCAGCCGTGGCCGGCACGCCGGCGCCCAAGGTTGTGCGCGTGCCCTATGTGCCGGAGACGGTGCGTCAGCAGATCCGCGAGGAGATCAAGACCGAGGTGCTGGCCCAGGCGCGCAGTGAGCGCTGGGGCGAGCCCGGCGCGCTGCCCGAGTGGCTGGGCCGCGTCAGCATCGAGGGCGATCTGCGGGTGCGCAGCCAGACCGAGATGTTCGACGACGGCAATGTGCCGGCCAGCGTGTTCCGCAGCCAGACCGAGTCGCCGGCCTGGGCGCCGGACCTGGCGACCACCCAGCGCAATCGCGAGCGCCTGACCCTGCGCGCCCGGCTGGGCGTCAACGCCCAGCTGTCCGATCAGGTCACGACGGGCCTGCGCCTGTCGACCGGCACGACCAGCGGGCCGACCTCCAGCTCGCAGACCCTGGGCACACAGTTCAACAAGGCCAGCCTGGTGCTGGACCGGGCCTGGCTGCGCTGGCGCCCGCCGGTGGGCATGCAGGGTCTGAGCGCCGAGTTCGGCCGCATGGCCAACCCCTTCTACAGCAGCGACCTGAGCTGGGCCGACGACCTGTCCTTTGACGGCGCTGCACTCAAGCTCAGCCACGAGACCGACAGCCGCCGCCAGTTCTTCGCGACGGCGGGCGTGTTCCCGCTGGAGGAGCTGAGCCTGAGCGGGCGTGACAAGTGGCTGCTGGGTGCGCAGCTGGGGGCCGAGCTGCCGCTGGCCGAGGGCATCCGCGCCAAGCTTGGCCTGGCGGCTTACGAGTTCCGCCATGTGGCCGGCGAGCGCGAGACCGAGCCGCCACCGGCCGGACCGCTGGTCGGCACCCTGCCGTATTTCAGCAGCCAGTACCCGAGCACGCTGCGCCTGAAGGGCAATACGCTGATCAATCTGAACGACCCCAGCAGCACGGCCGCGCCGACCTGGGGCCTGGCCTCGCGCTTCAGGCCGGTCAATCTGACCGGCTCGCTGAGCTTCAGCCAGCTGGCGCCGGTGATGGTGGATCTGAGCCTGGACTGGATCAAGAACACCGGCTTCGATCTGGCCGACATCCGAGCCCGCGCCAAGGCCGGCACGGCCATGGACGGTCTGCGCGAGATGACCACGGCTTGGCAGGGCCGCATCGGCCTGGGACACCGCTCGCTGGCCCGGCGCGGCGACTGGCAGGCCCATATGGCTTATCGCAAGGTCGAGCGCGACGCCTGGATCGACGGCTTCACCGACACCACCTGGCATCTGGGCGGCACCAACTACAAGGGCTGGTCGCTGGGCGGCAACTATGCACTGGACAAGCGCTTCGCGCTGGGCCTGCGCTGGACCAGCACGCGCAACCTCGATGATGGTGTGCGCTTCCTCGCGGTGCCTGGCGATCCGAGCTCGCTCAGCGGCACGCTCAGCAGTGCGCCGCTGCGCATTGATGTGTTCCAGCTCGATCTGAGCGGACGTTTCTGAGGAGTATCACCATGAAGCACGTCATCACGGGATCGCTGCTGCTGAGCCTGCTGGCCGCGCCCTGCTGGGCCCAGGAGGCCGGCACGCGCGAGCGCGAGGCCTTGCGCCGCGCGCAGAGCGCCTTGCGCGACGCGCAGCGCCAGCAGACCACGCTGCAGGCCGAGAAGGCGACGCTGGAGCGCGAGCGTGCGCAGCTGGCGGCGGCCGCCGAGGCCGCCAGCGCCAAGCAACGCAGCAGCGCCGGGCGGCTGGAGGCCCGTGAGCAAGAGCTTCACGCCCTGCGCAGCGAACTGGCCGCACTGCGCCAGCGCCTGCAGCAGACCGAGCAATCGGCCCAGGCGCGCGAGCAAGGCCTGCAGCAGGAACTGCTGGCGCAGCGCCGGCTGGTGGCCGAGCGCGGCCAGACCGTGCAGGCGCTGAGCCAGTTGCTGGAGCGCAGCACCTCGGCCCTGGTCGATTCCGAGGCCAAGAACCGCCAGCTGTATGCGATCGGCGAGGATCTGGTGCAGCGCTATCTGAGCCGTTCGCCCACCGATGTGACCTCGCTCAGCGAGCCGCTGCTGGGCCTCGCGGCGATACGCTTCGAGAACGTGGCCGAGGAGTTGCGGGCCCAGCTGGCCCAGCATCGCGTGCTGCGCTGAGGACTGGGCGGCAACCGGTCTTCAAGCCACCAGCAGCGCCCCGACCCGCTCGCGCAGCCCCTCGGGGCTGACCTCGCGCGCCGCCAGCGGCGCGCCGGCCACCAGGCCGACGCGGCTGTAGAAACCGCGTCGGAAGGGACGCACCATCGCCTCGCCCTGCTCGACCCGCGAGAAGAAGGAGCCCCACAGGTTCTGCAGCGCCAGCGGCACCACCGGGATGTCGCGGCCCTCCAGGATCTTCATCACGCCGCCCTTGAAGGGCTGCAGGCGGCCGTCGCGGGTGATGCCGCCCTCGGGGAAGATGCACAGCAGTTCGCCGTCGTCGAGCACCGCGCGCGCCTGCTCGAAGGCCTGCTCGTAGGTGGCCGGGTCGTCCTTCTGCGGCGCCACAGGAATGGCCTTGGCCAGGCGGAACAGCCAGCCAAGCACCGGGATGCGGAAGATGCGGTGGTCCATCAGGAAACGGATCGGGCGCGGACTGGCGGCCATCAGCAGCACCGCGTCGACAAAGCTCACATGGTTGCAGACCAGGAGCGCCGGGCCCTGGGTCGGGATGTGCTCGTCGCCGCTGATCTTGAAGCGGTAGATCAGGCGCGAGGCGATGAAGGCGACGAAGCGCAAGAGGTACTCGGGCACCAGCATGAAGATGTAGAAGGCCACCACCGCATTGGCCAGCCCGACGACCAGGAACAGCTCGGGGATGCTCAGCCCGGCGCCCAGCAGCGCGCCGGCCAGCAGCGAGCTGGCGATCATGAACAGCGCGTTGAGGATGTTGTTGGCTGCGATGATGCGGGCGCGGTGCGTCGGCTGCGCGCGCAGCTGTATCAGCGCATACATCGGCACGCTGTAGAGCCCGGCGAACAGCGCCAGCAGGCACAGGTCGGCCAGCACGCGCCAGTGCGCGGCCTGGGCCATGAACTCGCCCAGGCTCAGCGCCGCAGCCACCGGCGGCAGGCCGCGCGAGGCGAAGTACAGATCGATCGCGAACACACTCATGCCGATCGCGCCCAGCGGCACCAAGCCGATCTCGACATGGCGGCGCGACAGCAGCTCGCACAGCAGCGAGCCGGTGCCTATGCCCACCGAGAACACCACCAGCAGCAGCGACGCGACCTGCTCGTTGCCATGCAGCACCTCCTTGGCGAAGGCGGGGAAGTTGGCCAGGAAGACCGCGCCGAAGAACCACATCCACGAGATGCCCAGCAGCGAGCGGAACACCGCCAGCTGCCCATGCGCCAGGCGCAGATTGCGCCAGGTCTCGCTGACCGGGTTCCAGTTGATGATGAGGCCCGGGTCGGTGGCCGGGCAGGGCGGGATGGCCTGCGCCGTCAGCCGACCCAGCAGAGCCAGCGCGAAGCAGGCGAGGGCCACATGCTGTGCGCCGACCTCGGGTGTGGCGATCAACAGGCCGCCGGCCACATTGCCGAGCAGGATGGCGACAAAGGTCCCCATCTCCACCATGCCGTTGCCGCCGGTCAGCTCGCGCTCATTGAGCTGCTGCGGCAGATAGGCGTACTTGACCGGGCCGAACAGTGTGGAGTGCAGGCCCAGCAGGAAGACGCAGGCCAGCAGCACGGGCACCTGGCTGGCGTAAAACCCCCAGGCGGCCAGCGCCATGATGGCGATCTCGAGCGTCTTGATGAAGCGGATCAGCCGGGTCTTGTCATGCTTGTCGGCCAGCTGGCCGCTGGTGGCCGAGAACAGCACAAAGGGCAGGATGAAGAGCGCGCCGATCCCCAGGCCGGCCTGGGCCGGCGGCAGCCAGCCGAGCTGCAGCTGGTCGGTGACCAGCACGGTGAAGGCGAACTTGAACAGATTGACATTGGCCGCGCCAAGGACCTGGGTCCAGAAGAAGGGCGCGAAGCGCCGCTGCGCCAAGAGGGCGAACTGGCCGCCATGGGGTTCCGACATGCTGATCTCCTCCGGTTCTTTTTCTGGTCACTGTTTGACCAGCTCGGCCGGCTCGCCCAGGCCCGCGCGGGGCAGCCAGGCAAACATCGAATCGGCCGTGATGGTTTCGATGCGCCCGGCAAACCGCTGGGCGCTCGGATGATCGTCGAACTCTACATTGGCCATGCCCACCCGCGCCCCCAGCCGGGTCGCGGTGGACAGTCGCAGCAGGCCGGGCTGGTAGGCCTGCGCGCGCAGCCAGGCCTGGGCCTGGGCCCTGGTTCCAGCCCCTCCGGCCCCGTCGGCCGCCAGCGCCAGGGTCTCCAGCACCCA
The DNA here is from genome assembly GCF_028462495.1 of Paucibacter sp. XJ19-41. NCBI lineage: Bacteria > Pseudomonadati > Pseudomonadota > Betaproteobacteria > Burkholderiales > Sphaerotilaceae > Roseateles > Paucibacter sp. XJ19-41. The sequence goes on along the minus strand of NZ_JAQOWX010000106.1, from coordinate 12,681 downwards.
TTGATTGCTCTGCTGGTATTTGTCGCCCCAGGCGTAGGAGACCATGCTGTAGCGCGGCTCGTGCAAGCGGCGCAGGCGGGTGTTGTCACGCAGCACCGGCAGCAGCGCCGACTGCAGCGCCGGGCTCAGCCGGGCATAGGCGGCGTCGTAGCGATGCGGCCGATCCAGGAAGAACTCGCCCAGGCCCTGGCGGAACAGATCGGCGCGGGCCGTGCCGCAGTGATTGAGTTTGTGCAGCACGCGCCAGACCGGCTGCGGACCCGTCGCATCGCCGTTCTTGTCACGGTAGGCGAAACCCAGATGCGACCACAGCAGCCCATGCTTGCTGAGGTCCTGGCCGGCCCGGGCCAGCAGCACGACCTGGGCACCGCTGGCCTCCAGCTGGCGGGCCGTGGCCTCGGCCAGGTTCATGCCGCGCTCGATCTGCTGCGCGCTCAGCGGCTTGTCCTCGCAGGGGCGGCCGGCCTGGGCGGTGCCTGCAGCGAGAGCCAGCAGCAGGCAGGCGACGGTCTTGCTGTTCATCTTGTCAGCTGCTCGTTGTGCAGCAGCGCCGTGCCGATGGCGTTGGGCACGAAGGCGATCGCCTCGCCGGCGGCCGACAGCACATAGCCGCTGCCGATCACGGTGATGACGACGGCCGTGCCCAGTACCGCGCTGGCCTGGCCGGCGAAGCGCACGCTGGCGCGGGCGCCGTCCGAGGCGCGCTCCAGCACCCAGACCGAGCCCTGGGCGGTGGATTCCACCGCCACCACCGTCAGCGCGACGCCGGCCGACAGCAGCATCACCGGCGCCGCCACCGAGACCGCCACCGGCAGCATCGACAGCGCGCTGGCCTCGGAGGCGGTGGACTGGGCCTGTGCGGCCGGCGCTTGCAGCAGCACCAGGCTCAGCAGCAGCGAGGGAACGTAGAGTTTGCTTTTCATCATGAGTCCTTATTCGGTAACCAGGGCTTCGCGGCGGCCCTGGGCGCGGGCCTGCTGCAGATCGGCCTCGTGCGCGTCGCGCAGCATCTTGGCCAGCGTGAACACGCTAGAGATCAGGAACAGCCAGCTGACCAGCAGAAAGGCCTTCCAGACCGGCTGTATCTCCATGCGCCACAGTCCCCAGCCGGTCAGCGCCATCGCCAGCACGAAGCCGCCCCAGACGACCAGCTTCCACATCGGCGTGTCGACCGTCTTGCCTTCGTTGTCGCGCACGAACTTGGCCAGCGCGAAGGCGGTGCTGAGACAGAACACATAGCCCATCACCATGAAGGCGCGGTCCAGGTCATCTCCGGGCAGCCAGGCCAGGCCGATCGCGCAGAGGCTGACGGCGATGCCGAAGGAGATCCAGACCTGGTAGGTCCAGGCCTTGCTGTCGCGGTGTATCAAGGTGTGCGGGTGTTGCATGGAGCGGGCTCCTGTTGAGAAGTGGCGCGATGATGGCCGAGAAGGCGTTTTTCAAGGGTTTCATTTGTTGCCGGTAGCGCCTGGCGCTACCGGCGGTATGAGCCGATGCACGAAATGGCGCCGCGTGTGGAAGACCTCCGCGCGCAAGCCCCGACCCTGCCAGCGCAGCGTCTTTTTCAGCAGCAGGTCGAACAGCAGCGGGTTGTGCTCGCGCACTTGCTCCAGCAGCGGGCGCTGCGCCTCATCCAGCAGGCCGGCGCGCACCAGGCCGCCGAGCCGGTACAGCGGGCCGACGCCGGGCAGCGGATAGTCCGAACCATGTAGCAGACGGCCATGCCAGTCCTGGCGCGCCAGCACCGAGCGCCAGACCTCGGGCCGGCGGTTGAACTGGAACAGCGCCGAGACATCGCCCAGCAGCAGCGCCTCCCAGGCCGGCTCGTCCATCAGCCGGGCAAACAGCGAGAAGGCCGGCACCAGGCGCGGCCTGCTCATGTCCAGGTCCAGCGCATCGCCCAGCGAGGCGCAGTGGGCGGCGATCACGCGCACGCCCTGCGCCAGCGGCGCGCGCAGCAGCAGCGGATTGCCCAGGTCCTCGCGGCCGGCGCCGGGCACGGCTTTCTCCTCGCCGCAATGCACGATCAGCGGCAGCCGGGCGGCGGCCAGGCGGGCGTAGAAGGGCCGCAGCCGCGCGTCGCGCAGATCGATATTCATGCTGCTGGGCAGCCACTTCAAGGCGACGGCGCCGCCAGCGATGGCCGCATCCAGCCGGGCCAGTGCGTCCTCGCGGTAGGGGTGGATGGACGCGACCCAGGCGAAGCGCTGCGGCGTGCGCTCGGCCACCTCGCGGGCATAGCGGTCGGGCACATGGAAGGTGGTCCAGTCGGGCTCGGCGCGGCCCTGCTCGGTATGGGCCTCGTCGAAGGCATAGAGCAGCCAGCGCGCGCCCTCCGGAAAATCGGCCGTCAACGCCTGCAGGCGCTGCAGGTAGGCCCGGTCCACGCTGGGCACCTCGGGCGCGACGCAGGCGCCGTCCATGATGACGCGCCGGCGCAGGCTCTCGACCGGATGCCACCACTGATGCATGGCCGGGTGGATGCGGCAGCCGCTGTCGGCATCGCCATTGCCAAGCAGATGGCAGTGCACATCCCAGAGCTGGGCCGGGTCCAGGTCTTGCCACAGCTCTTGCAGCAGCGGGTGCCGGCGCAGCGCGGCCGGCAGGCTGCCGCGGCAGGGGTTGCGCAGGTAGGCGGCCTGGGCCGGATCGGCCAGACTGGTGAACAGGCCGGCGATGGCGGCAGCGCCGCAGCACAGCAGGTGTTGGCGTCGTGTTTGTTGCATGGCCTGATGCTGGCCGGCCGCGTGATGTTTGGCGCCGGATTGCTGCGGCCGTGGCGCGGCCTGCCGCCGCCGGTAGCGTTTTGCGCTACCGTTGCGCCCATCATGTCCAGCACCCAGACCCTCATCGAAGTCATCAAGGCCGAGCTCAAGAGCCAGGGCCTCAGCTATGCCGATATGGCGCGCGAGCTCGGGCTCTCGGAGTCCAGCGTCAAGCGCATGCTGGCGCCGGGCGGCGAGATGCCGCTGTCACGCGTCGACGAGATCTGCCGGGTGCTGAAGACCGACTTCGCCGAGCTGACGCGGACGCTGGCCGAGCGCCAGCCGCTGCGCATGGAGCTGACCCTGGCGCAGGAGAAGGCCGTGGTGGCCGATCCCAAGCTGCTCTTGATGGCGATCTGCTGCCTGAGCCAGTGGACGGCCGAGCAGATCACCGCCAGCTACCGGCTCAGCGAGGCCGAGGTCACCCGCTATCTGGCCGAGCTGGACCGGCTGGGCGTGATCGAGCTGAAGCCGCTGAACCGCTACAAGCTGCGCCTGGCCAAGACCTTCCGCTGGCGCCCGCACGGTCCGGTGATGAGCTTCTTTCGGGAAGAAGTGGCCAGCGACTTCTTCTCAGGCGGCTTCGACGGCGAGGCCGAGCTGCTGATGCTGGTCCATGGCCGCCTGGGACACGGCATGGCGCGCGAACTGGTCGAGCGGCTGCAGCGCGTGGCCCAGGACTTCGCCCGCCAGCATCTGCTCGACCAGAAACTGCCCGACGCCGAGAAGCGCCAGTACACGCTTGTGATGGGCATGCGCTCCTGGCTGTTCGAGCATTTCAAGCATCTGCAGCGCAATCCGGTGCGGCCGCCATAATCCGCACGCGGCCGCCCCCAAGTTCATCGCGACACACCAAGCCTTGTGCCTGGTTGGCGTGCCAAGGGGCACCCCCTTGGTCCTCTCTCGTGCTTGACCCATCCGGGGCATGAGCGGCGCGGCGATACTCGCCGGACTGCTCATGCATCACCCGCAGGTTGGGTGGCGCGCCGCACCTTTCTCCTCCTCCGATGTCCAAGCTCCGCAGACTCAGTGCGCTGGCCCTGGCGCGTGCCATGCTGGCCGAACCGGACCGCGCGGCTCCGGCCCTGCGCGCGCGCATGGCGCGCTGTCTGGCCGCCGACCCGGCCTGGCTGGCGCCGCTGTCCGAGCGCTGCGCGGCCCAGCTGATGGCGACGCCGCAGCTGTCGGTGCGACGCCTGGCCGTGCTGATCGCCACCGATCCCGACTTCGAGCCGAGCCCGCCGCGCCACTACCTGCTCAGCCTCGCTCAAGAGCAGGCATCACCACCGCCGCCTGCCCTGGCCCACTGCGCGCTGCCGGCCCTGCCGCACAGCGCGGCCCTGGCCGAGTTCCTGGGCATCAGCGATGCCGGGCTGTGGCGGCTGAGCCGGCCCAGCGCCTGGCAGCGCCGCGAGCCCCTGGTCGAGCAGCATTACCGCTGCCGGCTGCTGGCCAAGCGCAGCGGCGGCTGGCGTTTGCTGGAGGTGCCCGAGCCCTATCTGATGGCCCTGCAGCGCCGCGTGCTGGTCGGCTTGCTGGACCGGCTGCCGCCGCATCCGGCCGCCTGCGGCTTCGCGCCGGGGCGCGCGGTGCTTGACCATGCGCGCGCCCACGAGGGCCAGGCCGTGGTGCTGAGCTTCGACCTGCAGGACTTCTTCTCCAGCGTGCGCGCCGCACGCGTGCAGGCCCTGTTCGCAACGCTGGGCTATCCGGACGAGGTGGCCCGGTTGCTGAGCGCACTGTGCTGCAGCGCCACGCCCGAGCCGGTGCTGAGCCGGCTGCGCCAAGAAGGCGGGCTGAGCTGGCTGCAGTGCCAGCGCCTGCGCGATGCCCATCTGCCGCAGGGCGCGCCGAGCTCGCCCGCGCTGGCCAATCTCTGCGCCTTCGGCCTGGACCGACGCCTGGCCGGCCTGGCCTGGGCCTTGGGTGCGCGCTACAGCCGCTATGCCGACGACCTCGTGCTGTCCGGCCCGGCTTCCCTGCGTGCGGCCAGGCCGCGCATCGAGGCCTGGGTGGGCCGTATCGCCATCGAGCAGGGCTTTGCGCTGAACCATCGCAAGACCCGATGCCAGGCCCAGAGCCGGCGCCAGAGCGTCTGCAACATCGTCGTGAACCAGCGCAGCAATCTGCCGCGCGCCGAGTTCGACCGCCTGAAAGCCCAGCTGCACGGCTGTGTGCGCCATGGCCCGGCCTCGCAGAACCGCGAAGGCCATGCCGACTGGCAGGCCCATCTGCGCGGCCGCCTGGCCTGGGCGACCCAGCTCAATGCGCAGAAGGCGCAGCGGCTGTGGCGGCTTTATGAGCAGATTGATTGGACGGTGACGTAGCTGACGCAATGGAAACCGGTTCCTGCTGATAGCGGCGAGTGAATGGAACGCCATTGAATGTGTGTGTGCAACATGGGCATTGCGGCACCAAGGTGTCCGGCCCCGCCAAGGGGTCAACCATCCGCAAGATGCCATCGGCATCGACCTTGAGGCCGCTGAAGTAGCTGGCCTCGCCAGTACGAACAAATGCTTGCTCATCGGCTTCGCTCAATGCGACTAGCCAGAAGATTGGCGCTTTCCGGTCGAGTCGGGCGATGGCTTCACTGTAGACCTCATCCCATTTGCACCCGACGCGAGAGAGCAAGAAACGAAACAGGGGCGTGTAGTCGAGCCCTCTACGCACGCCCTTGTGCATGCCGAGCGTTTCGACGATCCCATCGCCAGCACTGATTCGATGCCGAACGTCTCGAAAATCACCACCGAAATTGTGATGAACACCCCGCGCTGTCGTGTTGACCTTGCGATACAGCGGCTGCTTGGCTTTGTGCATGAAGTGCCTAGGCTTGTTGCACTGTCGGCCCGTACCCGGGCTCATGCCGGATCGCGCCGTGGCTAGGCTTGTCGGCGAAGAGCATGGATAGCAGGTCTTGAGGGAGAGGAGTTTTCAGTGGGGTCAGTTCTTATTCTTGTCGCGAAGGTTGTAAAGCATGCCGCCGGATGGCGCGCCATCATCACGCACACCGGGCCGCAACGCCACGCGAATCTCCCCATTTTTCAACTTCACCGTCGATTGCCGGAGCTTGGCGGATTTCGCTTCAAGGTATTCGATATGCAACGCCGTCGGGCTGATCCACTTCAGGTTTAGGCCATACGCTGAATCGTTGCGTGCCGCTCCATAGAGAGAAGCGAGCTCTATCTCGTTTTCGGCGGCTTGCCCTCGTACAAGCACGACCTCATACCCGAACGATGTCGTCGCCCCACCGTTCACTTCGTACAAAACGGCAGTCGTCTCTCCATCTGGCGACTGCAGGCGCGCGACCTCATCGCGACTCGGTTCGAACGCGGAATGCAATAACCAAAGCAATGCGGCCAGGCCGACGGCGAACGCCAGCGTCACGCCGAGGAGGAAACGAAGCAGAAAGCGCAGCACCTTTGCAGAGCCTAGTGCTGGCTATCAGCCGTCGTTGCGCACCGCAACCCGTGTGGCCGGCTTCCTGGCGGCTTTGCCAAGCGCTCCTTCCGCCCACTTGTTGAGGCTGGTCCCGCTGCGTGCGGCGGCCTTCAGTGCGGCCGCGTGTACCTCGGGTGCAATGCGCAGCATGACTTTGCCGCTGGCGGGTTTTTCTGGCGCCGAACCCAACGCTTTGGAGGCGGCGAGATAGCCTTCGATGGCTGCGTGAAAGTTGGATTCGAACTCCGTCACAGACTCGCCATGAAAGGAGATGATGTCGTCAATGTCCAGGACTCGCCCAACGATGATCCTGTCTTCCGGATCGAAGACCATGCTCGCCGTGTAGCCCTTGTAGTGCATGGCATTGGTCATGGTTTGATCTCCATTCGCGCGAGGAATTCCCGGACGGCCAAGACCCGGTAGCGCAGTGCCTCCTTGCCAGGGTGAGGCCTGTGCAGTGTCATCTTCCTGCCGCCGAACTCAAACGTGACGGACGAGCCTGCGCCCTCTACAAGCTTGCAGCCCGCTGCCTTCAGCAAGGACTCGATCCGAGACCACTCGATGTTCCCGTTGACGGGATCAGCGAGCAGCTTTTCGAGCGTCTTGCGATGCGTTCCGTTCACCCGAAAGATGATAGCAGTAGAGACAAAAACTGCAATCATCGGTGGCAAGGCTGCCGGACTGCCCAGCCTGCCACAAACGGCCTCTCACCAAAACTCCCACCGCCCGCTCATCACCACCCAGACGCCCAGCGCGCCATTGGTCACCGCATGCGCGATCACGGCGGTCCAGAGCTTGCCGGTGCGTACATAGAGCCAGGCATAGGCCAGGCCGGCGATGATGGCGGCCAGCCAGAGGGTGTGGGCCAGCATGAAGACAAAGGTCGACAGCACGATGGCCTTGAGCCCTGCGCGGCGTGGGTCGACGGTCTGGAACTGCGGGCTGGCGATCCAGCGCATCAAGAAGCTGCGCCAGAACAGCTCTTCCATCAGCGGCACGACCAGGGCCGCGCCTATCCAGCGCATCACGACCAGGGGCCAGATCAGCGCTCCGGCGGCGTCCAGCGGCACGAAGGTGGCGGTCGGCTCGCTCAGCTGCATCCAGGGCGCGTCCAGCCGTATCCACAGCGCGAACACGATCAGGCCGACGGCCAGGCTCAGCAGCGTCTCGCGGGTGTCCGGCAGGTTCTGGCGGGCCAGCTCGCCGTAGTCGCGCCAGTACCAGATCAGCAGGCCGCCGACCAGCAGCACGCTGAGGCCGTAGACCCAGCGCAGGTCGAAATTGACGCTCTCGGGCAGCAGGCCGCGCAGGGCCAGCAAGGCCATGAAGACGGCGAACGGGACGGTGCGGGCGAGGGTGGCCGGGCTCAGGGTCATGTCTTGCGGGCGCGGAAGGAAATGTGCGCCGAGCTTAACGCCCTCCTGCGACATCCAGTGTGGCACCGACCGTGTAGCTGGCCGCATCGGACAGGAGCCAGACGATGGCCTCGGCGATCTCGTCGGCGCGGCCCAGCCGGCCGATCGGGATGCCGGCGGCGGCGGCGGCCAGGCCGTCGACGGTGCCGCTGTCGGCATGGATCTCGGTGGCGATGATGCCGGGGCGCACGCCGTTGACCCGGATGCCCTCGCCGATCAGCTCGCGCGCCAGCCCGACGGTCAGGCTGTCGACGGCGCCCTTGCTGGCCGCGTAGTCGACATAGACGCCCGGCGAGCCCAGCTGGGCGGCGCGCGACGAGACGTTGACGATGGCGCCGCCCGCCCCGCCATGGCGGGTGCTCATGCGCTTGACGGCTTCGCGGGCGCACAGCAGGCTGCCGATCACATTGACGCCGAACAGGCGCTGCCAGCGCGCCATGCCCATCTCGTCCAGGCGCGCGGCCGGGGCGACGATGCCGGCATTGTTGACCAGGCCGCTCAGCCGGCCCAGCTCGGCATCGATGCGCGCGAACATCGCCAGCACCTGGGCCTCATCGGCCACATCGGCCTGCACGCAGAGGACCCGCCGGCCCAGCGCGCGCAGCTCGTCGGCCAGGGCCTCGGCCGCGCCGGCGTCGCGCGCATAGCCCAGGGCCAGGTCATGCCCCTGGGCCGCGCAGAGCCGGGCGGTGGCGGCGCCGATACCGCGCCCGGCGCCGGTGATCAGGGTGATGCGGCGCGCCGGAGTCAAGCCAGGGCCACCCGGTTGCGCCCCAGATGCTTGGCGCGGTACATCGCGCTGTCGGCGCGGGCGATCAGCAGGTCGGTGGCATAGGGCGGGGCGCTGGCCAGGCCTATGCTCAGCGTGACCTCCAGCCCCGGGGCCAGGTCTTGCCAGGGATAGGTCTCGACGCGGTGGCGCAGGCGCTCGCAGACCTCGAAGGCGCGGTCGGGCACGGTGTCGGGGAAGACCACCAGGAACTCCTCGCCGCCGTAGCGCAGGAGCAGATCGCTGCCGCGCGTGTTGTCTTCCAGCATGCGCGAGAGGGTCTGCAGCACCCGGTCACCGACCGCATGGCCATGCTGGTCATTGACGTCCTTGAAACGGTCGGCGTCGATCAGCGCCAGGGTCAGCGGCTGTCCCAGGCGCTCGGCCTCGCGCAGCAGCGGCGGCATGCGCGACTCCATGCAGCGCCGGTTGCCCAGGCCGGTCAGCGGGTCGCGCTGCACATGCTCCTCCAGCTCGGCGGCGCGGGCCTCGTGCTTGTGGGCCTGGGCGCGGGCCTGCTCGGCCTCCAGCCGGGTCACGAAAAAGCGCGACTGCGCCATCAGCTGGGCGATCGCGCGGCGCCGCTCGATGCCCTGGTAGGCTTCCAGCTGCTGCAGCGCGAGCTCGTTCAGGCCCAGCGTCTTGGCGGCGCGGTAGAGCGCATGGTGGGCGCGCAGCGCGGTGGCGGCGGGCGCCTTGTCGCCGGTTTCCTGCAGCAGCAGGCGCAGATCATCGCGGGCGGCCTGCGGCTCGCCGCGCAGCAGCGCCAGCTCGGCCAGCGAGCAACGCAGCCGCCAGGCCTGGGCCTGGAAGCCCAGGCGGCGCGCCTCGTCCAGGGTCTGGGTCAGCAAGGCCTCGGCCTCGTCGACCTGGCCGGAATGCAGCAAGGCCTCACCCAGATTGCCCTCGGTCATCACCAGTGGGAAGGGGTCGCCAAAGGCCTGGGCATGGGGTCGCACCTCGCGCGCATAGCGCAGCGCCCGCTCCAGCGCGCTGGCGCAGGCGGCATCGTTGCCGCTGTCGCGCAGCAGATAGAAGGCGCCGAGCGCGACGCCGCAGAGATTGTTCAGCGTGACGACGCGCTCGTAGGGGCTGGTGTGCTCGCGCACCAGGGCGGCCGCCTCGCTCATCAGGCGCTCGGCCTGCCAGGGGTCACCCATGCGCTCGAAGGTGGCGCCCAGTGCGTTCAGCGCCAGCGCGATCTGGCTGACCTCGCCAAGCTCCTGGGCCACCGCGCAGCCCTCGTTGGCGCTGCGCATCGCGATATCGAAATCGCCGGTCTCGAAGCCGCCCAGCGTCATCCAGCGCAGCAGCTCGCACAGCGCCTCGCTGGGCCCCTGGGCGCGCAGCAGCGGCAGCAGCGCATCGCCGGCGCGTATCAGCGCGCCGAGCGCGCCGCGTCGGTACAGGAAGAAGGCGCGCAGGCGCCCGGCCTCGATCTGCTCGGCCAGAAAACCCTGCGACGAGGCCAGCTCCCAGGCGCGCTGGGCCTGGGCCAGCCCTTCATCGAGCTGTGAGGCTTGCTGGGCCGCGCGTGCGCTGGCCAGGTGTTGCGCCAGCTGGTCGACCAGCACCTCGCTGCTGACTGCTTCTTGCATGGAGGCTACGCTTTGTCACAAAACGTTGAGGGTAGCCGATCTGTGGCGCGGCGCGTTGTGCGGAGTCAACAGTGCGGGCGTGGTTCAGGCGCCCAGATCCACCGTCTCGCGGGCCGGTTCGGGCTGGCTGTCGAAGCGCTCGAAGCCGCTGTAGCAGATGAAGTGGCGGTTCTTGGCGCGGCCGATCAGCGTCAGGCCCAGCTGCATGGCCAGCGCATGGCCCATCTGCGTGATGCCGTTGCGCGAGACGATGATGGGCACGCCCATCTGGGCCGACTTCATCACCATCTCGCTGGTCAACCGGCCGGTGGTGTAGAAGCACTTGTCGCCGCCGCCGTCCGCGCCGTGCATGCCGTTCATCCACATCCAGCCGGCGATATTGTCGATCGCGTTGTGCCGGCCCACATCCTCGCGGTGCACCAGCAGCTCGGCCCCGCGGAACAGCGCGCAGCCGTGCACCGATCCGGCCTTTTTGTAGACGCTGTCCAGGCGGCGCATCTGGTCCAGCATCTCGTAGAGCGCGGCCTGGCTGAGCCGGGCGCTCTGCGCACCGGGCAGCTGCACCGACTCGACATCGGCCATCAGCGCGCCGAACACCGTGCCCTGGCCGCAGCCGGTGGTGACGGTGCGCTGCGCGGTCTTGGCCTCGATGTCGGCGATGCCGGCACGGGTGCGCACGGCCGCCGCGCCGACCTCCCAGTCCACCGTGATCGATTCGATCTCGCCGACATCGGCCACCAGGCGCTGGTTGCGCAGATAGCCCAGCACCAGCAGCTCCGGCGCCAGGCCCAGCGTCATCAAGGTGACCAGCTCGCGCTTGTCGACGAAGACGGTCAGCGGCCGCTCGGCCGGGATGCTCATGGTCTTGCGGCGGCCGAACTCGTCCAGCACCTCGACCTCGTGGGTCAGCACGGCGCTGCAGCTCGTCAGGCGGGGCAGGGGCGGATTCATGACAGGGGCTTCTGCAATTGCTGCAATTCTTCGCGCGTGTTGGCGTTGGCAAAGGCCTGTTCATCCTCGAACAGCACCTCGACGCAGCGATGCTGGGCCGTCCACTTGTCGATCTTGCGCTGGCCGCTCTGCGTGAAGCGCACCAGGCTCTCGATCAGCTCGGTCTTCATCAGGCAGAACACCGGCTGCACCTGCCGGCTGCCGTCGGGCCCCGGGGTTGCGGCCATCGCGATCTCGGCGTCCTCGGCGTCCAGCGCCTCGGCCAGGCGGGCGACCAGATCCTCGGGGAAGAGCGGCGAATCGCAGGGCACGGTGACCATATAGGGCGTCTCGCAATGCTCGAGCCCGGTCAGCACCCCGGCCAGCGGGCCGGCATAGTCGGGCAGCGAGTCGGGCCAGACCGGCGCGCCCATCGCTTCATAGGCACCCAGATTGCGATTGGCATTGATCAGCAGCTCGCCGACCTGGGGCCCCAGGCGCAGCAGCGCATGCAGGGCCAGCGGCACGCCCTGGTGGGGCTGCAAGCCCTTGTCGACGCCGCCCATGCGGCTGCCGCGGCCGCCGGCCAGTATCAGTCCGGTGATGTCTTTGCTGTCAATCATGGTGCCAGTGTGCCTGTTCTGCGCGCCTCAGCGCTTGGCGTCCGGAAAGAACAGCTGCTCGCCACCGATCTTGTAGCTGGCGATCGTGGCCTGACCCTCGTCCGACACCACCCAGTCGGAGAATGCCTGGGCCAGCGCGGTCTTGGTGTGCGGGTGCCTGGCGGGGTTCACGACGATCACGCCATAGGGGTTGAAGAGTCGCTTGTCGCCCTCCAGTACGATGGCCAGATTGCCGCGGTTCTTGAACGACAGCCAGGTGCCACGGTCGCTCAGCGAATAGGCGTCGCTGCTGGACGCGATATTCAGCGCCGGGCCCATGCCGCAGCCGCATTCGCGGTAGTCCATGCTCAGCGCTGCTGTCTTGGCGGCCGGGTTGGCGATGCCAGCGGCCTTCCAGTAGCGCAGCTCGGCCGCGTGGGTGCCGCTCTTGTCGCCGCGCGAGACGAAGGTGGACTTGCTGGCTGCCAGCGTGGCCAGGGCCGCCGCGATGTCCTTGCCGGCCACACTGGCTGGATTGGCCTTGGGTCCGACCAGCACGAAATCGTTGTACATCACCGGCCGGCGCGCCAGGCCGAAGCCATCGGCGACGAACTTCTCCTCGGCCGCGACATCGTGCACGAACAGCACATCGGCATCGCCGCGCCGGCCCATGTCCAGCGCCTGGCCGGTGCCCAGCGCGACCACGCGCACTTCGATGCCGCTGGCGCGCTTGAAGGCCGGCAGCAGATGGGCGAACAGGCCCGACTGCTCGGTGCTGGTGGTCGAGGCCATCACGATGACCTTGTCCTGGGCCCGGGCGCTCAGGGAACTGGCCGCCAGCAGGCAGGCGAGGACACTGCGGCGGTCCATGGTCTTCACAAATCCCATCTTAACTCTCCCTTGAGAAAAAGTCCGGTGCGGTCATCCGCGTGGTCGCTGAAAAAGTCGGCGGTGGCCTGGTCGGCAAGCAGGCGGCCGTGATCCAGGTAGACGACGCGGTTGGCCAGGCGCTTGGCCTGGCCCAGATTGTGGGTGCTCATCAACAGCGTCATGCCCTCGGCGCGGAAGCTGGCCAGCAGCGCCTCGACCTCTTTCTGGCCCGTCGGGTCGAGGTTGGCGGTGGGCTCGTCGAGGAAGAGGATGTCGGGCCGGGCGGCCCAGGCC
>NZ_JAQOWX010000105.1:0-19769 GCF_028462495.1 Paucibacter sp. XJ19-41 | reverse complement strand
CGCGCGGCGCCGCGCATATCGGTGTGCTGGAGGTGCTGGAGCAGCTGCGAGTGCCGGTCGACTGTGTCGCCGGCACCAGCATGGGGGCCCTGGTGGCCGGCGCCTATGCCGCCGGCCTGAGCCCGGCGGCGATGCGCGCCGAGATCGGCAAGGCCGACTGGCCCGATATGTTCGATGACGATCCCGTCTACCAGGACCGCAACTTCCGCAACAAGCACCTGCTGAAGCGTTTTCTGGCCGGCACCGAACTGGGCGTCACGCCCGAGGGCCTGCAGTACATCCCGGGCGTGCTCAGCGGCGAGAAGATCAAGCTCTTCTTCAACCAGCTGGTGCATGACGACGCCGGCGTGCGCGATATGCAGGCGCTGCCGCTGCCGGTCTCCATCATCGCCACCGATATCGGCAGCGGCGAGCGGGTGGTGTTCCGCGAGGGCAGCCTGAGCAAGGCGATGCGGGCCAGCATGTCGGTGCCCGGTCTGATGGCGCCGGTCGATCATCAGGGGCGGCGCCTGGTGGACGGCGGCCTGGTCGACAACGTGCCGGTGCGCGAGGTGCGCGAGCGCTGCGGCGCCGAGGTGGTGATCGCGATCAATGTCGGCTCGCCGCTGCAGAAGGCGGCCGATGTGGGCTCGCTGCTGTCGGTGTCGGCGCAGATGGTGGGCATCCTGACGCAGCAGAACGTCAACGAGTCGCTAGCCAGCCTGAAGGCCGCCGACATCCTGATCAAGCCCGATCTGGACGGCATCACCGCCGCCGACTTCGAGCGCAATGCCGAGACGGCGGATCGGGGCCGCCAGGCCGCGCTGGCCATGAGCGAGCGCCTGCGCCGGCTGTCGGTCAGCGAGGCGCAGTACGCCGCCTGGTGGGGGCATATCCGCAGCGAGCGCGGCGAGCCGCCGCAGGTCGACGCGATCGAGCTGGCCGGGGAACAGCGCCTGGATCCGGGCGTGGTGCTGCGCCATCTGCGCCAGCAAGCGGGCCAGCCGCTCGATGCCCAGGCGCTGCGGCGCGATCTGCTGCGCATCTACGGCGATGCGCATTACAAGGGGGTCGATTACGAGCTGGTGCCGCTGCGCGGCCGCAACATCCTGCGCGTGCTGCCACAGGAGAAAAGCTGGGGGCCCGACTATCTGCGCTTTGCGCTGGGGCTCAGCAGCACGCTGCGGCGCGGCTCCAGCTACAGCCTGCGCGGCGCCTACCAGAAGACCCTGGTCAACCGGCTCGGCGCCGAGTTTGTCGCGACCGCCGAGCTCGGCAGCCAGACCGGCCTGGGGCTGGACTTCTACCAGCCGCTGGAGCCCGGCCAGCGCTTCTTTGTCGAGGCCGGCGCACGCAGCTTCAGCAGCTACAGCAGCCTCTACGATTTCGACGCCAAGATCAGCGAGTACCGTGTCGGCACACGCTCGATCGAGCTGGCGGCCGGTGCCAATATCGGCCTGATCGGTCAGCTCAAGCTGGGCTGGCAGTACAACCGCAAGAAGTACGAGCTCGATACCGGGCTGCCTATCTTCGACCCCAAGGGCCAGAGCTATCCGGGCTGGTTTGCCAGCCTCGATTTCGACCAGCTCAACCACCCCTACTTCCCGACCCAGGGCTGGGCGCTGCGCCTGCACTACTTCGATGCGAATCGCCGCTCGGTCGACGACTTCAGCCGTGTGATGGCGGAGCTGCGCGGCGCCACGACCGTGGCCAACACCATCCTGGTGGCCCGTGCCAGCTACACCGGCTCGCCGCGCGGCACGCTGCCTTATTACGAGGCGGCCGGCCTGGGCGGGCTGCTGAATATGTCGGCCTTCGCGGTGGGCCAGCTGCAGGGCGACGATGTGCGCTTTGCCCAGCTGCGGGCCGAGCGCATCGTCAGCCGGCTGCCGCTGGGTCTGAACGGCGATCTGCGCGTGGGCCTGGCGCTGGAGGCTGGCAAGGTGGGGCTGCGCTATTCGGAGACGCGGCGCACCGGCTGGCTCGACTCGGTGGCCCTTTATGCCGGCGGCGAGACGCCGATCGGGCCGGTCTATATCGGCTACGGCCGCTCCAGCTCGGGCGCGTCGAACGCCTATCTGTTCATCGGCTCCCCCTGAGTGCCGCGCTGCGCCACCGCGCCCGTAGACTCGGTGCATGGCACCCGACCACCGGCTCTTCTTCGCGCTCTATCCGGACACCGCGACGGCCTTGCGCATCGCCGCGCTGGCCTCCCGGGTGCGCGCCGAGCTGGGCCTGAAGGGGCGGCCGCAGGATTCGCACCGCTTTCACATCACCTTGCATCATCTGGGCGACTTCGTCGGTCTGCCGCAGCGCGAGCGTGCCGCCGCCGAGGCTGCGGCGGCCACGCTGCGTTGCGCGCCGTTCGCGCTGCACTTCGACCACCTGCTCAGCTTCGAGCGCAAGAACGCCAGGAACCGCCCGCTGGTGCTGGGCGGCGGTAGCGGGCTGGATGCCGTCAGGCAGCTGCGGCGGCAGCTGGGTGAGGTGCTGGCGCGCGCCGGGCTGGCCAGGCCCGGCAGTTTCACGCCGCATCTGACCCTTCTTTATGACGATGCGCTGGTGCCGCAGCGGCCGATCGAGGCGCTGGGATGGCGGGCCGACGAGCTGGTGCTGGTCAACAGCCTGATCGGCCAGCATCGCCATGTGCCGCTGGCGCGCTGGCCGCTGCGCGCCTGATCGGCCGCGGCTGGTTCCGAAGCACAATCGCCTTTGCCGCCGGCGGCTGGCGCCGGCCTTGATGTGCAGCAGGAGAGGGTAGCGATGCGTGCAGCCTTGAGCATTCTTGGCCTGGTGGTGGTCATGGCCATCGTGCTGGCCGTGATGAAAAAGCAGGCCACCCAGCTGGCGCCGGCCGTCGCGCCGACGGCAGCCAGTGCGCCGATCAACGCACCGCAGGCGGTGCGCCAGCAGCTGCAGCAGGCGATGGAGCAGGCCGCCTCGCGCGCCTCCGACGCTCAGCCCTGAGCCGGGTCGACGATCTCGCGCGCCAGCGCCCGCACCGTCAGCGGCGCGCAGCCCTCGGCCTTGTTGCTGATGGTCACATAAGCGCGCTGGCCGGCGGCCGTGGTGCCGCGCACGACCTTGGCCAGCAGGGCATGGGTGTGCGGATCGGGATCGAGGCGCTGGTCGAAATCGCCGTAGCGCTTTTGCGCGTCCTCGTAGCCGAAGGGGCCGTGGATGCGGTTCAGGTTCCAGCGGCAGACCAGCGGGCCGGGCCACAGCGCGCGCAGCAGCGGCAGCTGCTCCTCGATCGGCGGCAGCTTGGGGTGCAGGCCCAGGCAATAGGTGGCGCCGGCCTCGCGCAGCACGGCGACGAAGTCCGGCGTCAGCCACTGCGGGTCTCTGACCTCGACCGCGATCACGCCATCCGGCGACGCCGGCCGCAGCGCGGGCAGGGCCTTGAGCATCAGGCGCAGCCGCTCCAGCAGCTCGGGCATGCGCGCCAGCAGGCTGGGCGGCAGCGGGCTCAGCTGGAACACCAGCGCGCCGATCTTGCCGCCCAGGCCTTCCAGCGCCGGCTGCACGAACTCCTGCACCGCCAGCGCCGGGTTCAGAAAGGCGCTGTTGAGCTGCTTGCCGCGCCCGCTGTCCTCGCTGCGCACCAGCGCATCGGCCACCAGGCTGGGTGCCTTGACGGTGAAGCGAAAGCCGGCCGGCACCTGCTCGGCATAGCGCTGGTACTGGCTGGCCGTCAGCGGCCGGTAGAAGCCGCGGTCGATGCTGACAGCGCGCAGCAGCGGCTGCTGGCTGTAGGCAGCCAGGCCGTGCTTGGACAGCAGGCTGTCCGAATAGGGCTTGTCCCAGACCAGGCCGGCCCAGCCGGGATAGGTCCAGGAGGAGCTGCCCAGATAGGCCAGCGGCGGCAGCGCGGCCGCCAGCGCCGCCTGCTCTTCATCGATGGGCTGGGGTCGGACCCGTGCGGCGGGCGTCTTCGCGAGCGGCGGCGCCTCGTCCGGAAACAGTGCATCTTGCATGGCCGCGAGGATAGCTGTTGCTACACTGCCCGGCCGCCATGAACACCACCTCTTCCTCACCCGCTGCCGACGAGTACGCGATGCGCCTGGCGCTGGACCAGGCCCACAACGCCTGGCTGGTCGGCGAGGTGCCGGTGGGCGCGGTCATCATGCGCGCCGGCCAGGTGATCGCGACCGGCTACAACCGCCCGATCACGACGCATGACCCGACTGCCCATGCCGAGATCGTCGCACTGCGCCATGCCGCGACCCTGCTGGGCAATTACCGCCTGCCCGAGTGCGAGCTCTATGTGACCTTGGAGCCCTGCGCGATGTGCGCGATGGCGATGTTGCATGCGCGGCTCAAGCGTGTTGTGTTCGCCGCGCCCGACCCCAAGACCGGCGTGGCCGGCTCGGTGCTGGACCTGTTTGCCGAAGGCCGGCTGAACCACCACACCTGCATCCAGGGCGGCGTGCTGGCCGAGCCCGCGGCGCAGCTGCTGCGCGAATTTTTTGCTGAGCGGCGCGAGGCGGCGCGCCAGCGCCGTGCTGCGGCTCGGTCTCAGGAACCCGAGGCCATCCCCACCGGCGAGGCCCGCCATCTGGACGACATTCCCCCATGAGCAACACCCTGACTCTTTTCACCCCCGCCGGCGTGCTGGCCCAGGCGCAGCCGCTCAAGCGCGCCGCCAAGCGCCTGGCCAAGCTGGGCTTCGAGGTCAGCATCGACGCTGACGCGCTGGCCAAGCACCAGCGCTTTGCCGGCGATGACGCGACCCGGCTGGCGGCGCTGCACCGCGTGGCCAAGGCGGCGCCCAGCATCGCGATGGCCAGCCGCGGCGGCTACGGCATGACGCGGCTGCTGGACGCGATCGACTGGAAGCTGCTGGCCCATAGCGTCGAACACGGCACGCGCTGGGTCGGTCATAGCGATCTGACGGCCCTGCATCTGGGCCTGCTGGCGCACACCAAGTCGCCCAGCTGGGCCGGCCCGCTGGCCTGCTACGACTTCGGCCGCAGCGCGGAGGAGGGTGGGGTCGATGATGTGACCCAGGACTGCTTTGTCGAGGCCATGGACGGGCTGCTGGAGGCGGTGGGCTTTCGCTGCGAGGCCGGCCATGACGGCTTCGAGGCGCGCGGTGTTTTGTGGGGTGGCAATCTCTGCGTGCTGAGCTCGATGCTGGGCACGCCGCATTTCCCCAAGGTCAAGGGCGGCATCCTGTTTCTCGAAGACGTCAACGAGCACCCTTACCGGGTCGAGCGCATGCTGCTGCAGCTGCAGCAGGCCGGCGTGCTGGACGCGCAGAAGGCCATCATCCTGGGCGAGTTCAGCGACTGGAAGAAGTCGCCGCTGGACCGCGGCTACACGCTGAAGACCGCGATCGAGGCGGTGCGCGCACGCAGCAAGACGCCGATCTTCACCGGCCTGCCGTTCGGCCATGTGCCGACCAAGGTCAGCCTGCCGGTCGGTGTCAAGGTGGACATGCTGGTGCAGGGCCGCGAGGCCTTGCTGGCCTGGGGTGCCGACCAGCATCATGGCCACCATCATCATTGAGACCCGGGCCCTGACTTTCCTCATCCCCGGAACACGGGGTGACTGCTGGTAAGCCCTGGTCGGGCTGTCGTCGCTGCGGCCCGCACAACCGATATGATGCGGGCCTTGCCTCCAGAGCACGCGGTCACGAGCCGCCGGTGCCGGAGGCTCGTTGTTTTTCATTGCCGCCGCACCGACCCTTACGCAGGTGTCGGTCTGCGATGGCCGCTCTGGAGGGGTTTGACATGCATGGGCTTGGACGTGGCCAACAATGGTGCCGCAGCATCTGTCTGGGCCTCAGCGCCGCCGCCGCGCTGCTGCTGGCGGCCTGCAACAACAGCCCCTATCCGCTCGGCGCTGCCGCAGACAACACGCTCTACAACTCCTTCGACGAGCGCTCGCCGCGCTATCTGGACCCGATTGCTTCCTACAGCAATCCGGAGTCGGTCTACACCTACCAGATCTACGAGCCGCTCTACGCCTATCACTACCTGAAGCGGCCTTACGAGCTGGTGCCCAAGACCGCCGAGAAGGTGGTCAAGCCCTATTACCTGGACAAGGACGGCAAGCGCCTGCCCGACGATGCGCCGGCCGAGCAGATCGCGCAAAGCGTCTACGACATCGCGATCAAGAAGGGCATCAAGTACGCGCCGCATCCGGCGCTGGCCACCGATGCCAAGGGCAACTACCTCTATCACAAGCTCAGCCGCGAGCAGCTGGGCGACAAGCGCTCGCCCTGGGACTTCGAGGTGCAGGGCACGCGCGAGATGGTGGCCGAGGACTATGTCTATGCGATCAAGCGCCACGCCACGCCGCGCATCGAGGCGCCGATCTATGCGATCTTCTCCGAGTATGTGCTGGGGCTGAAGGACTACGGCAAGCGGGTGCGCGAGGAAAACGCCAAGCTGCTCAAGGGCCTGCCCGAGAGCATCCGCGACAAGCCCTTCCTGGACTTCCGCCAATGGCCGCTGGAGGGCGCGCAGGCGCTGGACAGCCACACGCTGCGCGTGCGCATCAAGGGCAAGTACCCGCAGTGGCAGTACTGGATGGCGATGACCTTCATCTCGCCGCTGCCCTGGGAGGCCGATGCCTTCTACGCCCAGGCGGGCATGAGCGAGAACAGCCTGTCGCTGAACCAGTGGCCGGTCGGCACCGGTCCCTTCATGATGACCGAGTATGTGCAGGACCGGCGCCATGTGATGAAGCGCAATCCGAATTATCGCGGTGACATCTATCCCTGCGAGGGCTCGGAGGCCGACCGCAAGGCCGGCCTGCTGGACGACTGCGGCAAGACCATGCCTTTTGTCGACACCATCGTCTCCACCATCATCAAGGAGAAGGTGCCGCGCAAGGAGATGTTCAAGCAGGGCTATCTGGACGTGCCCGAGATCGAGCGGCCCGAATGGGGTGTGGACTTCCAGGTCGATATGGACGACTCCGACGAGGTCAAGGCCGCCTACCAGGCCAAGGGCTTCAAGTTCCCGCTGGTGACCGACATCAACAGCTGGTATCTGGGCTTTAACTGGATGGACCCGGTGGTCGGCAAGGGCGACACGCCCGAGCAGCAGCTGAAGAACCGCAAGCTGCGCCAGGCCCTGTCGATCGCGATCGACTGGGAGGAGGGCGATGGCCGCATCTTCCGCACCAAGGGCGGGGTCGCGGCCCACGGGCCTGTGCCGCCGGGCGTGTTCGGCTCGCGCGAAGGCACGGCCGAGGGCTTCAATCCGGTCACCCATCATCTGGTCAATGGCGAGGTCGTGCGCCGCCCGATCGAGGATGCCAAGAAACTGCTGGCCGAGGCCGGCTACCCGGACGGACGCGACGCCAAGACCGGCCGTCCGCTGGTGCTGAACTACGACTACCAGCGCACCACCACGCCCGAGATCAAGGCCGAGCTGGACTGGATGGTCAAGCAGTTCGCCAAGCTGGGTGTGCAGCTGGAGATCCGCGCCACCGATTACAACCAGTTCCAGGACAAGGTTCACAAGGGCAAGCACCAGATCTTCTGGTGGGGCTGGCTGGCCGACTACCCGGACGCCGAGAATTTCCTGTTCCTGCTCTACGGCCCGAACAGCAAGTCCAAGCACGAGGGCGAGAACGCCGCCAACTACGAGAACCCCGAGTACGACCGCCTGTACCGCCGTCTGCAAAGCATCGACGACGGTCCCGAGAAGCAGCAGGTGATCGACCAGATGGTGCGCCTCGTGCGCGAGGATTCACCCTGGGCCTGGGGCTACTGGCCTTATGTGGGTCTGGCCTTCCAGCCCTGGGTCTATAACGGCAAGCCCGGCATCATGATCCGGGATATGGCGCGCTACTACCGCGTCGATGCGCAGCAGCGCGCGGCCCGGCAGGCCGAATGGAACCAGCCGATCTGGTGGCCGCTGCTGCTGCTGATCGCCGGTGCGGCCGCCATCGTCTGGACCACGCGCCGCAGCTTCCGCGCGCGCGAGCAGGCCACCGCGCGTGGCTATGTCAAACCACAGACCGTTGCCTGAGGGGCGAGCGATGCTGAGCTATATGATCCGCCGTCTCGGCTACGGCCTGCTGATACTGATCGGGGTGAACCTGTTCACCTTCTTCCTGTTCTTCTCGGTCAACACGCCCGACGATATGGCCCGCCTGAACATCGGCGGCAAGCGCGTGAGCCAGGAGCAGATCGTCAAGTGGAAGGCCGAGCGCGGCTATGACAAGCCGCTGTACTGGAACGAGGCCGAGGCCGGCTCGGCCAAGCTCACCAAGACGATTCTGTGGGAGCGCTCGGTCTCGCTGATGATGCTGGACTTCGGTCGCTCGGACGCGCGCCAGGCCGTCAATATCGGCCACGAGATCAAGACCCGCATGGGGGTCAGCCTGCAGCTGGCGGTGCCGCTGTTCATCCTGCAGGTGATCGTCAGCACCGCCTTCGCGCTGATGCTGGTGTTCTTCCGCAACACCCGCATCGACTTCTGGGGCGTGGTGCTGTGCGTGCTGATGCTGTCGATCTCCAGCCTGTTCTACATCATCGTCGGCCAGTACTTCTTCTCGCGCCTGCTCAAGCTGGTGCCGATCAATGGCTATGCGCCGGGCCTGGATGCGATCAAGTTCCTGGCCCTGCCGATCGCGCTGTCGCTGCTGGCGCGGCTGGGCGGCGAGGCGCGGCTGTACCGGGCGATGTTCCTGGAGGAGGTCGGCAAGGACTATGTGCGCACCGCGCGGGCCAAGGGCCTGTCCGAGCAGATCGTGCTGTTCCGCCATGTGCTGCGCAATGCGCTGATCCCCATCATCACCAGCGCCGGCGCCTATCTGCCCTATGTCTTCATGGGCAGCCTGGTGTTCGAGAGCTTTTTCGGCATCCCGGGCCTGGGCGCCTTCGTGATCGAGGCCATCACCGGCCAGGACTTCGCCATCGTGCGCACCATGGTCTTCCTCGGCGCGGTGCTCTATATCGCGACCAATGCGCTGATCGATATCGCCTACACCTGGGTCGACCCCCGGGTGCGTCTGGCCTGAACGGATAGATCGCTGACCATCATGGGATTCAAGCTTGTTTTCTTGTGGACCGATGTGGCGCTGTGGGCCTTGTTTGCCGCGCTGCTCGCCTATGTCTTGCGCATCCGCTCGCACCCCACGCTGCGCGCCACCTGGAGCCGCGTGCTGCGCGACCCGGCCGCCGCCTCGGCCGGCCTGGTGATGCTGCTGTTCCTGCTCGTCACGGCGCTGGACAGCGTGCACTTCCGCCGCGCGCTGCCGGCGCAGAACGAACAGGTCTTCTACGACACCCGCACCGAGTCGCTGCTGGACCTGGTGCTGGCGCGCCAGATTGAGATGCGCGAGACCACCTACTCGGCGCCGCTGGCCTATGTCGGCCTGAACAAGGAAAGCGTCACCGACGCCGCCGGCAAGACCACGCGCGACTTTCCGCGCCTGAGCTTTGGCGGCGCGCATCTGTCGGACCCGGCGGCCGACTGGGCCGGCGATGTCGGTCGGCGTGCGCTCGGCGGCATGGCCGCCGGCCTGCTGCTGGCCCTGCTGGCGGCCCTGGCCACCGCGGCGGCGCTCGCGCGCGGCCATGGCGGCTTTGCGCGGGCCTGGCGTGATCTGCTGGCCGACCGCACCCATTACCCGCTGCGTGCGCTGCTGCTGACCCTGGGCGCGGTGCTGCTGCTGGTCGGCCCGACGGTGGCGCTGATGGGGCACTACCATGTGTTCGGCACCGACCGCACCGGCAACGATGTGCTCTACCAGGCGCTCAAAAGCATACGCACGGCTTTTGTGATCGGCGCGATCTCGACGCTGGCGACCCTGCCGCTGGCCCTGGTGCTGGGCATTCTGGCCGGCTATTTCAAGGGCTGGGTGGATGAGGTCATCCAGTACATCTACACGACCTTGAGTTCGGTGCCCAATGTGCTGCTGATCGCTGCCTGCGTGCTGATGGTGCAGGTCTTTCTGGACAAGAACCCGGAGCTGTTCGAGACCGGCGCCGAGCGCTCGGACCTGAAGATGTTCCTGCTCTGCGTGATCCTGGGCGTGACCGGCTGGGCCGGGTTGTGCCGGCTGGTGCGGGGAGAGACGCTGAAGCTGCGCGAGCTCGACTATGTGCAGGCGGCCACCGCTTTCGGCGTCAGCCATGGCCGCATCATGGCCCGCCACATCGTGCCCAATGTGATGCATCTGGTGCTGATCACCGTGGTGCTGAGCTTCTCCGAGCTGATCCTCTACGAGGCGGTGCTGACCTATGTGGGCGTCGGCGTCGATCCCAGCATGAACAGCTTCGGCGGCATGATCAATCTGGCCCGCTCCGAGATGTCGCGCGACCCGGTGGTGTGGTGGAGCTTTGTGGCCGCCTTCGGCTTCATGGTGACCCTGGTGCTGGCCGCCAATCTGTTCGCCGATGGCGTGCGCGACGCCTTCGATCCGCGTTCGCGCAGCCTGCGTCCGCGTGTGCTGTCTCTTGCGAAGAAGTAAGAAGCCATGTTGAAGATTGAAGATCTGAAGGTGGCGCTGGACGCCGATGCCGGTCTGGTGCGCGCCATTGACGGCATGCGTCTGGCGATCACGCGCGGCCAGACCTTTGCGCTGGTCGGCGAATCGGGCTGCGGCAAGAGCATGACGGCGCTGGCCCTGATGCGCCTGCTGCCCGACAACGGCCGCATCACCGCCGGCCGCCTGGACCTGGAAGGCGAGGATGTGTTCGGCCTGCCCGAGGCGCAGATGCGCGAGGTGCGCGGCGGGCGCATCGGCATGATCTTCCAGGAGCCCTCGACCAGCCTGAACCCGGTGATGCGGGTCGGGGCCCAGATCGTCGAGGCCATCGAGGCGCACACGCCGCTGCGCGGCGCGGCGGCGCGGGCCAAGGCCATCGACTGGCTCAGGCGCGTCGGTATTCCGGAGCCCGAGCGCCGCATTGACGAGTATCCGTTTCGCCTGTCGGGCGGTCAGAAGCAGCGCGTGATGATCGCGATGACCCTGGCGGCCGAGCCCGACTATCTGATCGCCGACGAGCCGACCACGGCGCTGGATGTGACCATCCAGGCGCAGATCCTCGACCTGCTGAAGGACTTGCAGCGTGAGCGCCAGCTGGGCGTGCTCTTGATCACCCACGACCTGGGGGTGGTGTCGGGCATGGCTCACCAGGTCGCGCTGATGTATGCGGGCCAGATCGTCGAGGTGGCGCCGGCCGAGGAGTTCTTTGCCGCGCCCAAGCATCCCTATGCGCGCTTGCTGCTGCAGGCGCTGCCGGACGCGGCCAAGCGCGGCGAGGCCCTGGCCGCGATTGCCGGCACCGTGCCGCCGCTGTGGATGGCGTTCAGCGGCTGCCGCTTCGCGCCGCGCTGCGACCGCGTGATGCCGGCCTGCCACGACCAGGTGCCCGAGCTGACGGCGCTGAGCGCCACCCATCAGGTGCGCTGCCGCCTCTATACCCACCCGCAGGAGGCGTTGCCGGTGCCGCCCGTGGCGGCGGCGGTCGCACGGGCCGCAGCGCCGGCCGGCGACCCGGACAAGCCGCTGCTGGAGGTCAGGCATCTGCGGGTGCGCTTTGCCCTGAAGCGCGGCCTGCTGGAGCGCGGCGCGCCGCGCTACTTCAATGCGGTGGATGATGTGTCCTACCGCATCCTGCCGGGCCGGACGCTGGCCCTGGTGGGCGAATCCGGCTGCGGCAAGACCACCTCGGGCAAGGCCATCGTGCAGCTGCTGCGCACCCAGGCCCAGATCGAGGGTCAGGCCTTGCTGAACGGGCAGGATCTGTTCACCTTGCAAGGCGATGCGCTGCGCGAGGCGCGCCGCCAGGTGCAGATCATCTTCCAGGACCCCTTTGCCTCGCTGAATCCGCGCATGCGGGTCTACGAGCTGCTGGAGGAGGGCGTGCAGGCCTTGCGGCCCGATCTGGATGCGGCGGCGCGGCGGCGCAATCTGGAGCTGCTGGTCGACCAGGTGGGCCTGCGGCGCGATGCGCTGGAGCGCTTCCCGCACGAGTTCTCCGGCGGCCAGCGCCAGCGCATCGCGATCGCGCGGGCGCTGGCCGTGGAGCCGCGCCTGATCGTCTGCGACGAGCCGACCTCGGCGCTGGACGTGTCGGTGCAGGCGCAGATTCTCAATCTCTTGCGCGATTTGCAGCGCGAGCGCGGCTTGTCCTATCTGTTCATCACCCACAATATCGGCGTCGTCGAGTACATCGCCGACGAGGTGGCGGTGATGCAGTCGGGACGCATCGTCGAGGCGGGCAGCAGTGCCGAGGTGTTGGGTCGACCGCAAAGCGACTACACCCGGACCCTGCTGGCTGCGGTGCCGCGGGTGCAGAGCCGGGGTGCGGAGGCAGGGGCGCCGGTTTGAATGGGCGCTCAGCACCCTGTTTCACGGGGTTCATGGTGAAAACCCTGAATTCTTAGGTCGGTCCGCCGGCGAAAGTACCAGTAAGATACCACTGTGGGTTCGGCGTTGAAAGTGAAGACCAGAAGACGCCGGAGTTTCAGTGTGTAAGGGCTTGGTCAGCTCGGGTAAGCCCCATGCCGCTTGGCCGGGTCAACTCGTTTATGATCTAGGCCGCTTCATGGTGTGGTGTTATGTAGTTTGACTACAACGCTGTTCCGACTTGAAGAACCGCCCGCGGGCCACAAGCCAGTGGGCATTTTTGTTGAGTGTGGGTTCCCATCGTGCCCCGAGTGATGAGTTGTGATGTCCATTCTGCAGCCAGCAGATGCACCCGAGCCGCAAGCATGTTGCGGCAGCCAGCGAACGGCGCCTGTGTGCCCGCCCTTGGTGTCTGGTGCAGTCTCTCGCACAGCCGGCAAGAACTGCTCCGAGCTCCGGTCTGAGTTGGGGCTCGTAGGTTTCTAGGCAGGCGCTGTGTAGAGCCGAACTCCCCGCATATGTCGATGAAAAAGTTTCGCAGTCTTATGAAGGAGCGCGCATGAACTTTGCGCAGGAGAAGCAAGGGGCGTCCCGCTTTACAGGTATCGGTATCGTGATCGTGATTCACGTGCTGATCATCTGGGCGTTGGCCAGCGGTCTGGCCCGCAAGGCCGTCGAGGTGCTCAAGGGTCCGATCGATGTGAAGGTGGTGGAGGAGAAGGTCAAGCCGCCGCCGCCGCCCGAGAAGGTCGTGCCGCCGCCGCCGGACATGAAGGCACCGCCGCCGCCGTTCGTGCCGCCGCCCGAGGTGCAGGTGACGGCGCCGCCGCCGCCCAACGCCATCCAGGCACCGGTCAGCAACACCCCGCCGCCGACGCGCGAGGTGGCCGCTGCGCCGCCGCCGGCACCGGCACCGGCACCCGCACCGGTGGCCAAGCCCGCCAAGATCACGGCCGGCATGGTCTGCACCAAGATGGGCAAGCCCGAGGTGCCGGCCGTCAACTGGAGCGGTGATGCCTTGTTCAAGGTGCTGGCCACGGTCAAGGCCGGTCGCGTCAGCGCGATCGAGGTGACCAGCTCGCAGATGCGCGGTGGCAATGATCGCAAGGTGCAGCGCGCCCTGATCGCCGCCATCACCGACACGCTGCAAAGCACGTACGAATGCCCGGGCGACCATGTGTTCGAGCAGGAGTTCCAGTTCCGCATCGAATAAGCAAGACCCCATTTCCTGGCAACCGGCCCGCCCCGGTGCCTCTCAACCGACAACCGATCTCTCGATCTCTATTGCGTAGGAGTTGACTCCATGATCTCTCGTATCTCCGGCCTGTTCGCCGCAATCGCATTTGCCGCGACCCTGGCTGCATCCCCTCTGGCCGCTCACGCCCAAGCCGCTGACGCCGCCTCCGCACCGGTGGAAACCGCTGCGCCCGCAGCGGTTGACGCTGCCGCCCCGGCCGCTCCCGCCGCCAAGGCCGAGCCGGCCGAGAACCCCTATGGCCTGAAGGCCATGATCGACCACGGCGATGCCGTGTCCAAGGGCGTGCTGCTGCTGCTGGTCATCATGTCCATGGGCAGCTGGTACATCCTGATCACCAAGCTGTGGGACACCCAGAAGCTGGCGACCGAAGCCAAGAGCGTGCGCGTGACCTTCTTCAAGAAGGCCAGCCTGGCTGAAGGCGTCAAGGGCCTGAAGGAAGGCAGCGCATTCCGCTTCATCGCCGAGTCGGCCATCGAGGCCTCCGAGCACCATGAGGGCGCGCTGACCGAGAACATCGACCACAGCAGCTGGGTGACGATGAACGTCGAGCGCGCTGTCGGCGAAGTCAACAGCCGCGTGCAGACCGGCCTGGGCTTCCTGGCCACCGTCGGTTCGACCTCGCCGTTCATCGGCCTGTTCGGCACGGTGTGGGGCATTCTGCAAGCGCTGACCGCCATCGGTGTGGCCGGCCAGGCTTCGATCGACAAGGTCGCCGGCCCGGTGGGTGAAGCGCTGATCATGACCGCCATCGGTCTGGGCGTGGCCGTGCCGGCCGTGCTGGGCTACAACTGGCTGGTCAACCGCAACAAGGCCGTGATGGGCCAGGTGCGTGCCTTCGCTGCCGACCTGCACGGCGTGCTGATGGGCAACCGTTCGGTCGCCAAGCGCTAAGCCGCTTCGACCCGGAGCATTAATCATGGGCATGAACGTCGGATCCTCTTCCGGCGATGACGAAGTGGTCTCGACCATCAACACCACGCCCCTCGTGGACGTGATGTTGGTGCTGTTGATCATCTTCCTCATCACCATTCCGGTGGTGACGCAATCGGTGACCTTGTCTCTGCCCAAAGAGACCAATGTCGTGCGCGTGACCAAACCGGAAAATATCGAGCTGGCGGTGACCAAGGACGGCGACGTCTACTGGAACACCGCCCTGGTGCCGGACAGCGAAGCGCTGGTGGCACGACTGAAGAAGGTGTCGGTGCTTGACCCGCAGCCCGAAGTGCATATCCGTGGCGACGAGAAGTCGCGCTACGAATCGGTGGGGCGCGTGATGGTGGCCTGCCAGCGCGCGGGCATCGTGAAGATCAGCTTCGTCACCGAGCCTCCGGCGCGCGGTGGTTGAGGCGAGGAGCTAGAGCATGGGAATGAATGTAGGCAGCTCGTCCGGTGGTGACGAACCCGAGGTGATGCTGGACGTCAACACCACGCCGCTGATCGATGTGATGCTGGTGCTGCTGGTGATGCTGATCATCACCATCCCGATCCAGCTGCACTCGGTGAACCTGGACATGCCGGCGGGCAACCCGCCGCCACCGACCAAGGAGCCTGTGGTGCACGAGGTCTTCATCGACTTCGACGGCACGGTCAGCTGGGACGGCGTGGCGCTGGCCAATCATGCGGCCGTCGAGGCCAAGCTGGCCGAGATCGCAGCGGAGCCGGACCAGTCCGAGATCCACATCAAGCCCAACAAGCTGGTCGAGTACGGCAATGTGGCGGCGGTGATGGCGGCGGCTCAGCGGCTCGGCGTCAAGAAGATGGGCATGGTCGGCAACGAGCAGTTCATCGACTGATGCAGGCATGATCGAACGAACGCGCTGCCCGCAAGGGCGGCGCGTTNAAGATGGGCATGGTCGGCAACGAGCAGTTCATCGACTGATGCAGGCATGATCGAACGAACGCGCTGCCCGCAAGGGCGGCGCGTTTTTTTCTTAGGAGAATGCAATGATGAAGTTCAAGACCCTCGCCAGCGTCGCTGTCGGCACCGCGGCCTTTGTGTTCGGCGCCGCGCCGCAGGGCGAGCTGGGTTTCGCCAGCGCTGCAGCCCAGGCCGAGTCGGTGCGCCCCGAGGTGGGCAAGCACCTGAAGGATGCCGGTGCGCTGATCAAGAGCGGCAAGTTCAAGGAAGCGCTGGCCAAGGTGCGTGACGCCGAGGGCGTGTCGGGCCGCACCGCCGCCGAGAACAACGCGATCGAGGGCACGCGCTTCTCGGCCGCGATGGGCGCCAATGATCCCGATTCGATGGCCCGTGCCTTCGAGGTGCTGAGGCCCCGCCTGGCCGCTGCGCAGCAGCTGCAGTACATGGAGGCCGTGGCCGGCACCTATCTGCGCGCCAACAATGCGCCGAAGGCGCTGGAGTGGGCCAACAAGTACTTTGCCGCCGGCGGCACGAGCGGCACGATGAAGACGGTGCAGCAGCAGGCCCAGTTCAAGTCCGGCGATATGACGGCCGTGCTGAAGGACACGCTGGCCGAGGTGCAGGCCGACGAGCGTGCCGGCAAGGCGCCGTCGCAGGACAAGCTCAATCTGCTGCTCTACGCGGCACAGAAGAAGAACGACGCCGCCACCGAAGCCCTGGCCACCGAGAAGCTGCTGAACTACTACCCGCGCAAGGAGCTGAGGGCCCAGATCCTCGGCGGCCTGCCGCAGAAGCGGGGCTACTCGCCGCGCTTCGGCCTGGACGTGTTCCGTCTGAAGCGGGCGCCGGGCAAGAGGCGCGATGCACACGACTATATGGAGATGGCCCAGCTGGCCGCCCAGGCCGGTTATCCGGAAGAGGGCAAGCAGGTCGTTGAGAAGGGTCTGGCCGCCAATGTGCTGGGTCAGGGCGCCGAAGGTGCGCGCCACAAGCGTCTGCTGGACCTGATGGTCAAGCGCATCGGCGAGGCCAAGGCCGCCCAGGCGGGCGCCGAGCAGGCCGCCGAAGCGGCCAAGGAAGGCGACGCCCTGGTGTCGCTGGGTCTGGCCCAGGTCTTCCGTGGCGAGGCCGCCCATGGCCTGAAGCTGGTCGAGGCCGGCATCGCCAAGGGCAATCTGAAGCGTCCCGACGATGCCAAGCTGTATCAGGGTCTGGCCCTGTTCACGGCCGGTGACATCGCCAAGGCCCAGACCGCCTGGCGCGGCGTCAAGGGCAATGACGGCGCGGCCGAGCTGGCACGCCTGTGGACCATCCATTCGCGCAGTGCCAAGAAGTAAGGCCTTGCCCGAAGCATGACAAACGGCCTCCTCGGAGGCCGTTTTCTTTTGCTCGAGCGCGCGGCTTACTTCGGCGCCAGCCGGATCGCACCGTCCAGGCGTATCACCTCGCCGTTGAGCATCTCGTTGGTGACGATCTGGTGCACCAGCTTGGCATAGTCCTCGGGCGTGCCCAGGCGGGACGGGAAGGGCACGCCGGCGGCCAGTGCGTCCTGCACCTCCTGCGGCATGCCGAACAGCATCGGCGTGCCGAAGATGCCCGGCGCGATGGTCATATTGCGGATGCCGTTGCGCGCCAGATCGCGGGCGATCGGCAGGGTCATGCCGACCACGCCGCCCTTGGAGGCCGCATAGGCCGCCTGGCCGATCTGACCGTCATAGGCAGCCACCGACGCGGTCGAGATCAGCACGCCGCGCTCGCCGGTGCTCTCGGGCTCGTTCTTGCTCATGGCCTCGGCGGCCAGGCGGATCATGTTGAAGCTGCCGATCAGATTGACGGTCACGACCTTGCTGAACAAGGCCAGCGCATGGGCGCCTTCCTTGCCCACCGTCTTGGCGGCCGGCGCGATGCCGGCGCAGTTGACCAGGCCCATCAGCTTGCCCATCGAAACGGCCTTGGCGACGACCGCCTGGCCATCGGCCTCCTGGCTGACATCGGCCTTGACGAAGGCGCCGTGCAACTCCTTGGCCAGGGCCTCGCCGCGCTCGACCTGCAGATCGGCGATCACGACCATCGCGCCCTCGCGCGCCAGCATGCGGGCCGTGCCTTCGCCCAGGCCCGACGCGCCGCCGGTCACGATGAATACCTTGCCTGCGATGTCCATAAAGTCTCCTGTTTGGATTACGTTGACGTAAACGTCAATTGTCGATTAAGAAAAAGCCGCTGAACAGCGGCTTTGTCGGGTCTGGTTGGCGGCTTCAGCCGAGCGCGGCCAGCGCGCGTGCGGTGATCTCGTCGACCGAGCCCAGACCTTCGATGCGGCGGTACTGCGGCGCGTTGGCATCGCCCGAGGCGGCCCACTGCGAGTAGTAGTCGACCAGCGGGCGAGTCTGCGCCTGGTAGACGTCCAGGCGCTTCTTGACGGTCTCTTCCTTGTCGTCCTCGCGCAGGATCAGATCCTCGCCGGTGGTGTCATCCTTGCCCTCGACCTTGGGCGGGTTGAACTTGACGTGATAGGTGCGGCCCGAGGCCACATGGACGCGGCGGCCGCTCATGCGCTCGATGATGGCGCTGTGCGGCACATCGATCTCCAGCACGAAGTCGAGCTTGACGCCGGCGGCCTTCATCGCATCGGCCTGCGGGATGGTGCGCGGGAAACCGTCGAACAGAAAGCCCTTGGCGCAGTCGGCTTGCGCAATGCGCTCCTTGACCAGACCGATGATGATGTCGTCGCCGACCAGGGCGCCCGAATCCATCACCTTCTTGGCGGCCAGCCCCATTTCGGTGCCGGCCTTGACGGCGGCACGCAGCATATCGCCGGTGGAAATCTGCGGGATGCCGAACTTTTGGCAGATGAAAGCGGCTTGGGTGCCTTTGCCAGCGCCGGGGGCGCCAAGAAGAATCAGTCGCACGGGGTCTCCTCGATTTTCAATGGAAAGGGCGGCCTGCCGTGAAGGAAGTCGCCCTTGCAAACTGCGGGCGAGGATAGCATGGCGGGGCCTACGCCCGGCTGACGCGGGCCGCGCTTGTCACGCCCTTGTAACTCAGGCGCCGGCGGCAACCAGGGCGCGCACCCGCGCCAGATCCTCGGGCGTGTCGACACCCGGCCCCGGGCGCTCGGCGCTGATGTGCACCGCGATCCGCTCGCCATGCCAGAGCACGCGCAGCTGCTCCAGCGACTCGATCTGCTCCAGCGGGCTGGCTGCCAGGCCCGGGAAGCGGCGCAGAAAGCCGGCCTGGTAGGCGTACAGGCCGACATGGCGCAGCGCCGAGCCGGGCCTGGGGCCTGCCCCGTCGCGCCAGCAGGGGATCGGCGCGCGCGAGAAGTACAGCGCCGTGCCGCGCGCATCGGTCACCAGCTTGACCACATTCGGGTTGGCGAACTCGGCAGCATCTTCCAGCGTATGAGCCACCGTGCTCATCACGCAGTCTGCGCGCTCGCGCAGCAGCGCGGCGCAGGCGTCGATCATGGCTGGCGCGATCAGCGGCTCGTCGCCCTGCACATTGACCACCAGATCGCTGCCGTCCAGCCCCAGCTGCTCGCAGGCTTCGGCCAGCCGGTCGCTGCCCGAGGCATGATCGGCCCGGGTCAGCAGCGCACGCACGCCATGGGCCTGGCAGGCCGCCAGCACCTCGGGCGCGTCGCTTGCGACCACCACCTCGCGGGCCTGCGACAGCGCCGCGCGCTGCGCGACCCGCACAATCATCGGCAGGCCGCCGATATCGGCCAGCGGCTTGTTGGGCAGCCGGGTCGAGGCCAACCGGGCCGGCACGATGACCGTGAAGCCCTCGCTCATTGCGGCGCGTCCAGCACCCGGGCCTCGCTCTCCAGCATCACCGGGATGCCGTCGCGCACCGGGAAGGCCAGGCGGTCGGCATGGCAGATCAGCTCGCGGTCGCTGCCCCGGCTGCCGTCGCCGCTGCGCTGATGCTCCAGAGGCCCTTTGCAAATCGGGCAGACCAGCATTTCCAGCAATCGGATGTCCATAGCTATCGTTATCTCGGCAGCGCCTGCAAGGCTTGCTGCAGCGCGCGCTCAAAGGAGTCGTCGGGCCTGAAGTCTAGCGCCACCACCCAGACCCGGGTGCGGCCCAGGCGCTCGGGCCGCAGCTTGACCGCGTCCTTCTCGGTCAGCAAGACCTCGGCGGTGTCGGCCGGCCAGGGCAGCGTGCTGAAGTCGTGGTGGTCGGGCAGGGGCAGGGGCAGCACATCCAGGCCCTGGGCGCGCAGCATCTTGAAGAAGCGCTCCGGCTGCGCCAGGCCGGCAGCCGCCAGCACCGGGCGGCCGCGCAGGCCTTGCCAGGCCAGCGGATCGGCTGCCGCGCCCTGCCACCAGGCGGCCAGCTCCACCGCGCC
>NZ_JAQOWX010000104.1:0-20288 GCF_028462495.1 Paucibacter sp. XJ19-41 | reverse complement strand
GCCAGGCCGGCGTCGGCCCGCGCCCGAGCCGTCCGGAGGCGCCGCGCGAGCGTGCGCCCGAGCGCCCGTCCGAGCGTTTCAACGAGCCGCGCGCCAATGAGCGCCCGGACCGCGACGACGAGGACGGTGACGACTTCATCCCGCGCAATATCAATCCGCTGGAGCAGACCTTCGACCGCCGTTTTGCGACCGGCAGCAAGCGTATTCCGCAGGGCTTCGGTGCCGGTGGCAGCGCCCAGGACCGGGGCGGCAACCGTGGCGGCGGCAACAAGGGCGGCCCGCGCGAGCCCGATCCGATGCAGACCTCGGTCGGCTATATCGGCGGTGATGCCTTTGTGCGCCGTGGCGGCGGCGGTGGTGGTCGCTCCGGCGGTGGTGGTGGTGGCCGCAGCGGCGGGGGCGGCGGTCGCTCCGGCGGCGGTGGTGGCCGCGGCGGCGGCTTTGGTGGCCGCAACCGTTGAGTTCCCGGTGCCGGCCTTCATGAGGCCGGCATCTTCAGGCATTACAATCCAAGGCTTTGCCAAGCCCAAGATTTCAGGAGAATAACCATGGCTATCGAACGTACCCTTTCTATCATCAAGCCCGATGCCGTGGCGAAGAACGTCATCGGCCAGATCTACGCCCGCTTTGAAGGCGCCGGCCTGAAGGTGGTTGCCGCCAAGATGGCGCATCTGTCGCGTGGCGAGGCCGAGGCCTTCTACGCCGTGCACAAGGCACGCCCCTTCTTCAACGACCTGGTGACTTTCATGATCTCCGGCCCGGTGATGATCCAGGCGCTGGAAGGCGAAGGCGCGATCCTGAAGAATCGCGACCTGATGGGCGCCACCGACCCGAAGAAGGCCGAGAAGGGCACGATCCGCGCCGACTTCGCCGACAGCATCGATGCCAACGCCGTGCACGGCTCCGACGCTGCCGAGACGGCCGCTCAAGAGATCGCTTTCTTCTTCCCCGGTCTGAATGTCTACAGCCGTTAAGTCGGCCCAATGCCTCTTGTGCTCTGGCCTTGAGGCTGGATCAAAGAGGGAAACAATGGACACGGCCAACCTGCTCGGTTTGACGAACCTGCTCGGTTTCGATCTGGAGGGTCTGGCCGCGTACTGCGAGCAGCTGGGTGAGAAGCGCTTTCGCGCCACCCAGCTGTTTCGTTGGATCCATCAAAAAGGCGCATCTGACTTCGCTCAGATGTCCGACCTGGCCAAGTCGCTGCGCGACAAGCTGGCCACCCGGGCGCACATCGCTGCGTTGCCGGTGATTTCCGAACATGTCTCGACCGACGGCACGATCAAGTGGCTGTTCGATGTCGGGGCTGGTGATGCGGTCGAAGCGGTGTTCATTCCCGAAGACGACCGCGGCACCCTGTGCATCTCCTCCCAGGCCGGCTGTGCGGTGGGCTGCCGCTTCTGCTCGACCGGTCACCAGGGCTTCAGCCGCAATCTCGACACGGCCGAGATCATCGCCCAGCTCTGGTTTGCCGAGCACAGCCTGCGCAAGCGCCTGAATACCGAAGAGCGCGTCATCTCCAATGTCGTGATGATGGGCATGGGCGAGCCGCTGCAGAACTACAGCGCCCTGGTGCCGGCGCTGAAGATGATGCTGGACGACCATGGCTACGGCCTGTCGCGCCGTCGTGTGACGGTCTCGACCTCGGGCGTCGTGCCTATGATCGACCGGCTGCGCGACGATTGCCCGGTGGCGCTGGCCGTGTCGCTGCACGCGCCGACCGATCCCTTGCGCGACCAGTTGGTGCCGCTGAACAAGAAGTACCCGATTGCCGAGCTGCTGGAAGCCTGCAATCGCTATCTGGACAAGGCGCCGCGCGACTTCATCACCTTCGAGTACTGCATGCTGGACGGCGTCAACGACACGCCGGAGCAGGCGCAGGAGCTGGTGGCGCTGCTGCGCGGTCATGTCTCCTGCAAGATCAATCTGATTCCCTTCAATCCCTTCCCGGCCTCGGGCCTGACGCGCAGCTCGAACGAGCGCGTCAAGGCCTTTGCCGAGGTGCTGATCCAGGCCGGCCTGATCACGACGAGACGCAAGACCCGCGGCGACGATATCGACGCCGCCTGCGGCCAGCTGGCGGGCGAGGTGCAGGACCGCACCCGCGCCCATGTGCGCATGGTGCGGGCGCCGGTCAGCGTGGTCCGCCCGAACCGCCCCGTCTAGCTCTCCCACCAACCTCGACACCCTCAATGAACCAGCTTCTGCAGCTTTCGGTCTTTCGTGTGGCAATGATGGTGCTGTCGCTGGCCCTGCTGGCGGCCTGTGCGGGCGGCCCGCGCGGCCAGACGGCCGAGGTGCGCACCGCCTCGGATCAGACCGATGCCGACCGCCGTGCTGCGGTGCGCATCGAGCTGGCCTACGGCTACTTCTCGCGCGGCCAGTACAGCACCGCACTGGACGAGCTCAAGCAGGCCCTGCAGGCCAAGCCGGACATGCGCGAGGCCCTGAATCTGCGCGGTCTGGTCTATGCGGCGCTGGGCGAGATTCCGCTGGCCGAGGAGAGCTTTGCGCGCGCTCTGAGCCTGAATCCGCGCGACCCCGATACGCTGCACAACTACGGCTGGTTTCTGTGCCAGCAGCGCCGCTGGCCCGAGTCCTATGCCCAGTTCGATCTGGCGCTGGCCCAGCCCCAGTACCGCGGTCCCTCGCGCTCGCTGCTGGCCAAGGGCGTCTGCGAACTGGCCGCCGGTCAGCTGCCGGCCGCCGAGAAGACGCTGGCGCGCGCCTTCGAGATCGACCCGGGCAACCCGGCCATCGCCGTCAATCTGGCCGATGTGCTGTATCGCGGCGGCCAGTTCGAGCGGGCGCGTTTCTATGTGCGCCGCGTCAATGCCCAGCCCGAGCAAAGCAGCGCGCAAAGCCTGTGGCTGGCGCTGCGCATCGAGCGGCGCCTGGGCAACACCGCCTCGGTGGATGAGTTGAGCCAGCAGCTGCGGCGCGGCCATGCGCAGTCGCCCGAGGCGCTGGCCCTGGACCGGGGTCGATTTGATGAGTGAAGGGGAGCGCATGTCTTCGATCCTGAGCGAGGCCGAGGCCCCGCCGCTGGCCGTTCCGAGCCCGCAGAGCGCCGGTGCCTGGCTGCGCGCGGCACGCATGGCCCAGGGCCTGCACATCGCGGCGCTGGCGGCGCAGCTGAAGGTGCCGCAGGCCAAGCTGGAGGCCCTGGAGGCCGACCGCTACCAGGATCTGCCGGACCTGACCTTTGCGCGCGCGCTGGCCAAGGCCATGTGCCGGGTGTTGAAGGTCGATGCGGCGCCGGTGCTGGCGCTGCTGCCGCGCGGCGATGAGGCGGGCCTGGACCGTGTGTCGCGCGGGCTGAACCAGCCCTTCCGCGAGCGCCCCGGGCGCGAGGACACGGTGTCGCTGGACTGGCTCAAGCGCCCGCTGGTGTGGGCGCCGGCCGGCCTCTTGCTGGCCGCGCTGGCGATCTATCTGCTGCCGACCCAGTGGCTGGGTTCGCTGGATGCCGTGGGCGGCAGCGAGGCCGAGCAGGCCGCGATCCAGCCGGCCGAGCCGGCTGCCAGCACGGTGGCCGAGACCCCGCCGCTGCCGCCCGCCGAGCTCGCGCCTTCCGCTGTGGTGCAGCCCGTCGTGGTGCAAGCGGCCCCGCCGGTGGCGAGTGCGGCAGCGCCCGTGGTGGTCCCTGCGAGTGCACCGGTGCTGGCCGTCGGCCAGGTGCCGCTGAGCATCAAGACCTCGGC
This sequence comes from Paucibacter sp. XJ19-41, assembly GCF_028462495.1. Classification (NCBI taxonomy): domain Bacteria; kingdom Pseudomonadati; phylum Pseudomonadota; class Betaproteobacteria; order Burkholderiales; family Sphaerotilaceae; genus Roseateles; species Paucibacter sp. XJ19-41. The sequence goes on along the minus strand of NZ_JAQOWX010000104.1, from coordinate 16,584 downwards.
CGAGTCCTGGGTCGAGGTGGTCGACACCAAGGGTCAGGTCTTGTTTTCCAAGCTGATGCGCCCGGGCGAATCGGCCGCGCTGGCGGCTCAGCCGCCGCTGCGGCTGCGGGTGGGCAATGTCTCGGGCACCGAGATCACGCTGCGCGGTGCGGCCGTCGATCTGGCGGCGCAGGCCAAGGACAATGTCGCGCGACTGGAGTTGAACTGAACATGATTGACACGCAAAGCACGATTGCACAGGCCATCGAGGCGGCCAACCCGGCCGCGCGCCGTTCGCGCCAGGCCACGGTGCGCTGGGGTTCGCGTATCGTGACGGTGGGGGGCGCTGCGCCGGTGCGGGTGCAGTCGATGACCAATACCGACACGGTCGACGCGATCGGCACCGCCATCCAGATCAAGGAGCTGGCGATCGCCGGTTCGGAGATGGTGCGCATCACCGTCAACACGCCCGAGGCCGCCGATGCGGTGCCGGCGATCCGCGATCAGCTCGACCGCATGGGCATCGATGTGCCGCTGATCGGCGACTTCCACTACAACGGCCATCGCCTGCTGACCGAGCACCCGGCGATGGCGCAGGCGCTGTCCAAGTACCGCATCAATCCCGGCAATGTCGGCAAAGGCGACAAGAAGGACCGCCAGTTCGCGATGATGATCGAGGCGGCGGTCAAGTACGACAAGGTCGTGCGCATCGGTGTCAACTGGGGCAGCCTGGACCAGGAGTTGCTGGCCCAGATGATGGACGAGAACGCGCTGCGCGCCGAGCCTTGGGACGCCAAGCAGGTGATGTACCAGGCGCTGGTGCAGTCGGCCCTGAGCTCGGCCGACTATGCGCGCGAGCTGGGCCTGAACCCCGACAACATCATCATCAGCTGCAAGGTCAGCGGTGTGCAGGACCTGATCTCGGTCTATCGCGCGCTGGCCGCGCGCTGCGACTATGCGCTGCACCTGGGCCTGACCGAGGCCGGCATGGGCACCAAGGGCACGGTGGCTTCCAGCGTGGCCTTGGGCATCCTGGCCCAGGAAGGGATTGGCGACACCATCCGCGTCTCGCTGACTCCGCAGCCCGGCGAGTCGCGCACCCAGGAGGTGGTGATCGCCTCCGAGATCCTACAGTCGCTGGGCCTGCGCGCCTTCAATCCCAGCGTCACCGCCTGCCCCGGCTGCGGCCGCACGACCAGCACCACCTTCCAGGAGCTGGCCAAGCAGATCGACGACTTCCTGCGCGCGCAGATGCCTGTCTGGCGCAGCAAGTACCCCGGCGTCGAGAACATGAAGGTGGCCGTGAGGGGCTGCATCGTCAATGGCCCCGGCGAGAGTACGCATGCCGATATCGGCATCAGCCTGCCCGCCACCGGCGAGGCCCCGGCCGCGCCCGTCTTCATCGACGGCGAGAAGGCCCTGACCCTGCGCGGCGAGAACATCGCCACCGAGTTCCACGCGCTGGTCGAGAACTACATCGAGAAGCGCTTCGGCGCCACGGCTTGAATCCATGACTGAGCAGAAGAAGATGCAGCCGCTGCAGGCTGTCAAGGGCATGAATGACATCCTGCCGCCGGATTCGGCGCGCTGGGAGTGGCTGGAGGCGAAGATGCGCAGCGTCTTGCAGCGCTATGGCTATCAGAATGTGCGCACGCCTATCGTCGAGCCGACGGCGCTGTTCGTGCGCGGCATCGGCGAGGTGACCGACATCGTCGAGAAGGAGATGTACGCTTTCGAGGACCGCGCAGATAAGCACGGCCAGGCCGAGCATCTGGCGCTGCGCCCCGAGATGACGGCCGGCGTGGTGCGGGCGATGATCGAGCACAGCTATCTGCGCGACTCCGGCCGGCGCCTGTACTACTTCGGCCCGATGTTCCGCCGCGAGAAACCGCAGAAGGGCCGCTACCGGCAGTTCCACCAGATGGGCGTCGAGGCGCTGGGCTTCAATGGCCCGGATGTCGATGCCGAGGTGATCCTGATGGGCAGCCGCCTGCTGCGCGAGCTGGGCCTGGTCGAGGACGAGCATGTGCGTCTGGAACTGAACTGCCTGGGCTCGCCGGACGAGCGCCGCGCTCACCGCGAGGCCCTGATCGCGCACCTGGAGGCGCACAAGGAACTGCTGGACGAAGACAGCCAGCGCCGCCTCTACACCAACCCGCTGCGCGTGCTGGATACCAAGAACCCGGCGTTGCAGCAGATGGCCAATGCGGCGCCTCGGCTGCTGGACTTCCTCGGCGAAGCCTCGCTGGCGCATTTCAACGGCGTGCGCGCCATCCTCGATGCGGCCGGCGTCAAGTACACGATCAATCCGCGCCTGGTGCGCGGCCTGGACTATTACAACCTGACCGTGTTCGAGTGGATGACCGACAAGCTCGGCTCGCAGGGCACGGTCTGTGGCGGCGGGCGCTACGACGGCCTGATCGAGCAGTTGGGCGGCAAGCCGGCGCCGGCGGTGGGCTTCGGCATGGGTCTGGAGCGCATGCTGCTGTTGCTGGAAGAGGTCGGTGCGCCGGTCGAGGTGCCGCAGCCGGATGCCTATGCCATCGTGCCCTCGGCCGAAGGCCTGCCGCAGGTGATGGTGGCGCTGGAGCAGTTGCGTGCCGCCGGCGTCTCGGTGGTCCTGCATCCGGGCCAGTCCAGCATGAAGTCGCAGTTCAAGAAGGCCGACGCCTCGGGTGCGGCTTTCGCGCTGGTGTTCGGCCCCGACGAGCTGGCCCAAGGCCTGGTGGCGGTCAAGCCGCTGCGCGACGCGGCGGCCGCCCAGTTCACCCGCAGTCTGGCCCAGGTGGCCGACTGGGCCGGTGAACTGCGGCTCAACGCATAATCGCGGCTCATTCCTTCCCCCTCTTACAAGAACACTTTCCCTCATGGCGTCTCATCTCGATCTGGAAGAACAGGAACAGCTGGACCAGCTGAAGGCCTTTTGGAAGCGCTACGGCAACCTGATCACCTGGGGTCTGACCCTGGCGCTGACGGCATTCGCGGGCTGGAATGGCTGGAACTACTGGCAGCGCGAGCAGGCCGTCAAGGCCGCCGCGATGTTCGATGAGCTGGACCGCGGCGTGCAGGCCGGCGATGCCGAGCGCGCCGGGCGCGTCTTGGCCGATATGAAGGAGCGCTTCCCGCGCACCGCCTACACCGCCCAGGCGGCGCTGCTGGCCGCCAAGGTGCAAACCGACAAGGGCCAGCTGGACGCCGCCAAGGCCAGCCTGGCCTGGGCCGCCGAGTCGGCCGGCGAGGGCGAGTACCGCGATATTGCGCGTCTGCGTCTGGCCGGCTTGCAGCTCGATGCCAAGCAGTATGACGAGGCCGCCAAGACCCTGGACGGTGTCAAGTCGGCCGACTTTGCCGCGCTTGTGGCGGATCGCCGTGGCGACCTGGCCGTGCTGCAGGCCAAGCCGGATCAGGCCAAGACCGAATATCTGAAGGCCTATGCCGCGATGGACAAGACCCTGGACTACCGCCGCCTGATCGAGGCCAAGCTGGCCACGCTGGGCGTGACCCCGCCCGATGAGGTGGCCGCTGCCGCATCCGGAGCCGCGAAATGAGGGCCGCCGTCAAACCGCTGAGTGGCCTGCTGCTGGCCGTCGCGCTGAGCGCCTGCTCGGTCTTCAATCCTTCCAACGCACCCAAGCCGGCGCCGCTGGAGGCTGTGGCTTCCGCGGGCGCCGAGCGCGTGGTCTGGAGCCTCAAGCAGGACGGTCTGCAGTTCCCGCTGTCGATCGCGACCGCCGGCCAGCAGTTCATCGTCGCCAGCTCGGACGGCGTCGTGCAGTCGCTGCAGGCCGACAGCGGCGCGCTGCTGTGGCGCGGCGAGTCCGGTGCCAAGCTCAATGCCGGCGTCGGCAGCGACGGGCGCTTTGCCGCCGTCGTGACCCGCAACAACGAGCTGGTGGTGCTGGACGCCGGCCAGCCGGTCTGGCGCAAGACGCTGACCTCGACGGTGCGCGCCGCGCCGCTGGTGGCCGGCGAGCGCGTGTTCGTGCTGACCGTGGATCGTCAGGTGCTGGCCTTCGATGCGCTGGACGGCCGCCGCCTGTGGGATCTGCGCCGCCCCGGCGATCCGCTGACCCTGCTGCAACCCGGCGTGATCGCGGCCTACAAGGACACGCTGGTGGTCGGGCAGGGCGCCCGTCTGGCCGGCGTCGATCCGCTGCGTGGCACTTTGCGCTGGGAGGCCAGCGTGGCCAACCCGCGCGGCACCAACGAGGTCGAGCGTCTGGCCGATCTGGTCGGGCCGCTGCTGCGCCAGGGCGAGATCCTGTGCGCCCGCGCCTTCCAGTCGGCGGTGGGCTGCGTCAACGCCGAGCGCGGCAGCGCGCTGTGGAGCCGCAATACCGGCGGCACCCAGGGTGTCGGCGGTGATGCGCAATTTGTCTTCGGTGCCGATGGTTCGGACCGTCTGACCGCCTGGAAGATCGCCAACGGCGATGTGGCCTGGACGGCCGAGCAGTTCCTGAACCGCAAGCTCAGCGCGCCGCTGAGCATTGGCAGCAGCCTGCTGATCGGCGATTTCGAAGGCTATGTGCACATCATCGCGCGCGATACCGGCAAGACCCGCGCGCGTCTGGCCACCGATGGTTCGCCCATCGTGGCCGCGCCGGTGGCCCTGGGTGGCACCGTGCTGGTCGCCACCCGCAATGGCGGTTTGTTTGCGATCAAGCCTGAATAAGGCCGAGCAAGCGCGCCGCTCAACGTCAGAGAAAAGAACAAGAAGATCATGAAACCCGTCATCGCCCTGGTCGGCCGCCCCAATGTGGGCAAGTCCACGCTGTTCAACCGCATGACCAAGAGTCGTGACGCCATCGTGGCCGACTTTGCCGGGCTGACCCGCGACCGCCATTATGGCGATGGCCGCCTGGGCGCGCGCGACTTCATCGTCATCGACACCGGAGGCTTCGAGCCCGACAGCACGACCGGCATCGTCAAGGAGATGGCCAAGCAGACCCGCCAGGCGGTGGCCGAGGCCGATGCGGTGGTTTTCGTTGTCGATGTGCGCACCGGCCTGTCGGGCCAGGATCAGGACATCGCGCGCTATCTGCGCCAGGCCAACAAGCGCATCTTCCTGGCCGTCAACAAGGCCGAGGGCATGAGCGAGTCGCCGCTGCTGGCCGAGTTCCATGAGCTGGGCATGGGCGAGCCGCATCCGATTTCGGCGGCCCATGGCCAGGGCATCCGCAGCCTGCTGGAGGCGGTGCTGGAGCCCTTCGAGTTCGAGGAGGACGAGGAGGCCGGGCCGGAAGAAGATGGCGTGATCCGCCTGGCCGTGGCTGGCCGCCCGAACGTGGGCAAGAGCACGCTGATCAACACCTGGCTGGGCGAGGAACGCCTGGTGGCCTACGACATGCCCGGCACCACGCGCGATGCGATCTCGGTCGACTTCGAGCGCAACGGCCAGAAGTTCCAGCTGATCGACACCGCCGGCCTGCGCCGCAAGGGCAAGGTGTTCGAGGCGATCGAGAAGTTCTCGGTGGTCAAGACCCTGCAGGCGATTGCCGATGCCAATGTCGTGCTGCTACTGCTGGACGCGACCCAGGGCGTGTCCGACCAGGACGCCCATATCGCCGGCTACATCCTCGACAGCGGACGCGCCGTGGTGCTGGCCGTCAACAAATGGGATGCGATCGACAGCTACCAGCGCGAGCAGCTGCAGCGCTCGATCGAGCAGCGCCTGGCCTTTCTGACGTTCGCGCCCATCCACAATCGCTCGGCGCTCAAGCGACCGGGCCTGGGCCCGCTGTGGACCGCGATGGCCGACGCCTACGCATCGGCCTTCACGAAGATGACCACGCCGGTGCTGACCCGCCTGATCCAGGAAGCGGTCGAGCACCAGACGCCCAAGCGCAGCGGCCATTTCCGGCCCAAGCTGCGCTACGCCCACCAGGGCGGCATGAATCCGCCCATCGTGATCGTCCACGGCAATTCGCTGGAGGGCATCACCGAGGTCTACAAGCGCTATCTGGAGGGGCGCATCCGCGCCCATTACAAGCTGACCGGTACGCCGCTGCGCATCGAGATGCGCTCGTCAAAGAATCCGTTCGCCGATAAAGAATAAAGACGATTCCGGCATTCGGGGCAACCCTGCTTTCCCTGTGTTAAGGTGGAAGCCTTCCAACCCAACTCCCCTTCCAACACGGAGCATATCGTGAGCAACAAAGGCCAACTCTTGCAAGATCCCTTCCTGAATCTGCTGCGCAAAGAGCATGTGCCGGTGTCCATTTACCTGGTCAACGGCATCAAATTGCAAGGGCATATCGAGTCCTTCGACCAGTACGTGGTCTTGCTGCGCAATACCGTGACGCAGATGGTTTACAAGCATGCCATTTCCACCGTGGTGCCCGGTCGCGCGGTGAATTTCCACGCTGCCGACGGCGGCGCCGGCGAAGCCACTTGAACGCGCGGGGCAGCAGCCCCATCGCAAAACCTTGAGTTCCTCCCCATCCTCCACGCTCGCGTCGCCGCCCTCTGAGGCGGCGCGCGCCATTCTCGTCGGCGTCGATTTCGGCCGTTCCTCGAGCTACGCATCGACTTTCGATCCCACCCTGGACGAACTGGCCTTGCTGGCCGAATCGGCCGGCGACACACCGGTGGCCAAGGTGATCGCGCGCCGCCAGGCGCCCGATGCGGCGCTGTTCGTCGGCTCCGGCAAGGCCGACGAGATCAAGCTGCTGGTGCAGGCGCACCAGGCACACACGGTCCTGTTCGACCAGGCGATCTCGCCGGCCCAGCAGCGCAATCTGGAGCGCGTGCTCGGCGTGCCGGTGGCCGATCGCACCGCGCTGATTCTCGAAATCTTCGCGGCCCGGGCGCAAAGCCATGAGGGCAAGCTGCAGGTCGAGCTGGCGCGGCTGCAATACCTGGCCACGCGCCTGGTGCGGCGCTGGAGCCACCTGGAGCGCCAGAGCGGCGGCATCGGCATGCGCGGCGGCCCCGGCGAAGCCCAGATCGAGCTGGACCGCCGCATGATCGACGACCGCATCAAGGTCACCAAGGAGCGGCTCAAGAAGGTGCAGCGCCAGCGCACGACCCAGCGCCGTGCGCGCGAGCGCAACAGCGTGTTCCGCGTCTCGCTGGTCGGCTACACCAATGCCGGCAAGTCCACGCTGTTCAATGCGCTGGTGAAGGCGCGTGCCTATGCGGCCAACCAGCTGTTCGCGACCCTGGACACCACCACCCGCTCGCTGTACCTGGAGGCGGCCGGCGCCAGTGTCTCGCTGTCCGACACAGTGGGTTTCATCCGTGATCTGCCGCACAAGCTGGTCGAGGCCTTCAAGGCCACCTTGCAGGAGGCGGCCGAGGCCGATCTGCTGCTGCATGTGGTGGATGCCGCCAGCGCGACGCTGGACGAGCAGATGGTCGAGGTCGAGCGGGTGCTCGACGAGATCGGCGCTGCCGACATCCCGCAGATCCTGGTCTACAACAAGCAGGACATGCTGGACGAGAATCAGCGGCCGCGCGCGGCGCTGGATTGGATCGAGCGTCCGGGCGGCCTGCGGGTGCCGCGCGTGTTTGTCAGCGCGCTGACCGGCCAGGGCCTGGATGTGCTGCGGGCCCAGATCGTTGCGGCCATGGGCATCGTGCCGGCCGCAGACTTGAATGCGCAAGAGCTGACCCCATCTGAAGCAGGCGAAAGTGCGGAAAATGCCGCCACCGCCCTACAACACCAATGACAGGCAAGAGCATGAATACCTTTGAGCCCGTGAGCGCCGCCCAGCCTGGGCAGCGACTCAGCGCCCTGGCGGCAGCCACGCGAGCCCTGATCGGCGGTCTGCTGCGCCGTGACTGGCGCGAGGGCCGCCATCTGAGCAATGGCCGCAACGATGGCCCGCCGGACCTGGACGAGCTCTGGCGCGACTTCAATCGCAAGCTCAGCGGCATGTTCGGCGGCAAGGGCGGCGGCAACAACACCCCCCCCAGCGGCGGCGGTGGCAATGGCGTCCAGCCCGTTATGAAGAGCGCCGGCATCGGTGTCGGCCTGATCGCCGGCGTCGTCGCGCTGGGCTGGCTGGGTAGCGGCTTCTACATCGTGCAGGAAGGTCAGCAGGCGGTCGTGACTTCCTTCGGCAAGTACAGCAAGACGGTCGATGCCGGCTTCAACTGGCGCCTGCCTTATCCCTTTCAGGCCAATGAAATCGTCTCGGTGACCCAGCTGCGCTCGGTCGAGGTGGGCCGCAATGCGGTGGCCCAGGCCACCGGCCTGCGCGACTCCTCGATGCTGACTCTGGATGAAAACATCGTCGACATCCGCTTCACCGTGCAGTACCGGCTGAAGGATTCGCGCGAGTACCTGTTCGAGAACCGTGGCCCCGACGAGGCGGTGATCCAGGCGGCCGAGTCGGCCGTGCGCGAAATTGTCGGCAAGAGCAAGATGGACTCGGTGCTCTACGAGCAGCGCGATGCGATCGCGGCCGAACTGGCCAAGTCGGTGCAGAACCAGCTGGACCGGCTCAAGGCCGGCATCCTGGTGGCCAATGTCAATGTCCAGAATGTGCAGGCGCCCGAGCAGGTGCAGGCCGCGTTCGACGATGCCTTCAAGGCCGGCGCCGACCGCGAGCGCCTGAAGAACGAAGGCCAGGCCTATGCCAACGACGTGATCCCCAAGGCCCAGGGTACCGCCGCGCGGCTGCGCGAGGAGGCCGAGGGCTACAAGTCGCGCGTGGTGGCGCAGGCCGAGGGTGATGCACAGCGCTTCAAGAGCGTGCTGACCGAATACCAGAAGGCGCCGGCGGTGACCCGCGACCGCCTCTACATCGACACGATGCAGCAGGTCTACTCCAATGTCAGCAAGGTGATGGTGGACAGCCGCAATGGCTCCAACCTGCTTTATCTGCCGCTGGACAAGCTGATCCAGCAGGCCGGCGGCACCGTGACCGCCTCGGTGCCGACGCCGGCCGCCGTGCCCGACAGCACGACGCCGAGCGGCAATGCCGATGTGCGTTCGCGCGACGGTCTGCGCAGCCGTGACCGTGACGGTCGTTGAGGCAAGGAAGACAACACTATGAATCGCATTGCCTCCATTGTTGCCGGCGCCCTGATCGCCTTCATGCTGGCCAGCTCGACCCTGTTCATCGTTGACCAGCGCCAGTTCGCCGTGGTCTATGCGCTGGGTGAGATCAAGGAAGTGGTCACCGAGCCGGGCCTGAAGTTCAAGATGCCGCCGCCGTTCCAGAACGTGGTGTTCCTGGATCGCCGCATCCAGACCCTGGACAGCCCCGATTCGCGCGCCATCTTCACGGCCGAGAAGAAAAGCCTGGTGATCGACTGGCTGGTCAAGTGGCGGGTTTCCGAGCCGCGCCAGTTCATCCGCAACAGCGGCACCGACATGCGCAATGTCGAGACCCGGCTGAGCCCCATCGTGCAGGCCGCCTTCAACGAGGAAGTGACCAAGCGCACCGTGCTGGCCGTGCTGGCCACCGAGCGCGAGAAGGTCATGACCGATGTGCTCAAGCGCCTGGAGGATGAGGCCAAGCAGTTCGGTATCGAGGTGGTGGACGTGCGCATCAAGCGCGTCGACTTCGCCGCCAACATCACCGACTCGGTCTACCGCCGCATGGAGTCCGAGCGCAAGCGCGTCGCCAACGAGCTGCGCTCGACCGGCGGCGCCGACGGCGAGAAGATCCGCGCCGACGCTGATCGTCAGCGTGAGGTCATCGTGGCCGAGGCCTACCGCGATGCGCAGAAGATCAAGGGTGAGGGCGACGCCAAGGCCTCGGCCCTGTATGCCGAAGCCTTTGGCCGCGATCCGCAGTTTGCCCAGTTCTATCGCTCGCTGGAGGCCTATCGCTCCAGCTTCCGCAACAAGTCGGATGTGATGGTGGTCGACCCCAGCAGCGACTTCTTCAAGGCCATGCGCGGTGGTGGCCCTGCGGCGCCCGCCAAGAGCGGCAAATAAGCCGGGCTCATGGGCGACGCCTTGCTGGGCGCGCTGGCCCTGATGCTGGTGATCGAAGGGCTGCTGCCCTTCATCAACCCTGGCGCCTGGCGGCAGGTGTTCGCCCGCATGCTGGCGATGAGCGACGGGCAGATCCGCTTCGTCGGTCTGTCCAGCATCATCGCCGGCCTGCTGCTGCTCTACGCCTTCTGGGGCTGATCCGCTGCCGCGCTCGGGCTTTCGCCGGGCGGTCGCACGGGACCGGTACAATGCCGTTTTTAACCGCCCCCTGAACTCCATGTCCTCTGCTTGGCTGCTGCCCGAGCACATCGCCGACGTGCTGCCTTCCCAGGCGCGCCGCATCGAAGAGTTGCGCCGCGAGTTGCTGGATATGGCGCGTACCTACGGCTGTGAGCTGGTGATGCCTCCCTTGCTGGAGCATCTGGATTCGCTCTTGTCCGGCACCGGCCGCGAGCTCGATCTGAAGACCTTCAAGCTGGTCGATCAGCTCTCCGGTCGCAGCCTCGGTGTACGCGCCGACACCACCCCCCAGGTGGCCCGCATCGATGCCCATCTGCTGAACCGCGCCGGCGTGACCCGCTTGTGCTACTGCGGCCCGGTGCTGCATACCCGGCCGGCCGGCCTGCACGCAACACGCGAGCCGCTGCAGTTTGGCATCGAGATCTATGGCCATGCCGGCCTGGAGGCCGACCTGGAGGTGCAGGAGCTGGCGCTGGATGCCTTGCAGCGCGCCGGCGTGCGCGATATCGCGATCGATCTGGGCGATGCACGTCTGGTTCAGGGCCTGCTCGGTGAGGTGCAGCCGGCACCGGCGGTGCTGAACGACATCGTCGCGGCGCTGGCGGCCAAGGACGCGGCCGCGCTGTGCCTGCTGACGCGCGAGCTGCCGGCCGCGGCCGGGGAGGGCCTGCAAGCCCTGCTGTCGCTGTATGGTGGCATCGAGGTGCTGGCGCAGGCGCGCGAGCGCCTGCCCAGGACGCCGGCCGTCACGGCGGCGCTGGACGATCTGCAATGGCTGGCCACGCATCTGCAGCAGACCCATCCCGAGGTCAGCCTCGGCTTCGATCTGGCCGATCTGAGCGGCTATGCCTACTACAGCGGCGTGCGCTTCGCGCTCTATGCCGCCGGCTCCAGCGACGCGGTGCTGCGCGGCGGGCGCTATGACGAGGTCGGTGCGGTGTTCGGCCGGCGCCGTCCGGCCGTCGGCTTCAGCCTGGATCTGAAGGTGCTGGTGGCGCTGAGCCCGGCCAGTGCGCTGCGTGCGGCGGTGCGGGCGCCCTGGGGCGAGGACGCGAGTCTGCGCGCGGCGGTCCGCCGGCTGCGCGAGCTGGGCGAGACGGTGGTGTGCATGCTGCCTGGGCATGAGCACGAAGGCGACGAATTCGACTGCGACCGCGAACTGGTGCGCGTCGACTCTCAGTGGGTGGTGCGCGCGCTCTGAGCCGCGTGTCGCCGAAACAAACTTAGCGAGCGGGTTTTTTATGACGAACAGCGAAATAGCGCGCGGCCGTAATGTGGTCGTTGTGGGCACCCAGTGGGGTGACGAAGGCAAGGGCAAGGTGGTCGACTGGATGACCCCGCACGCCCAGGGCGTGGTGCGCTTCCAGGGCGGCCACAACGCCGGCCATACCTTGGTGATCAAGGGCGTGAAGACCGCGCTGCAGCTGATCCCCTCGGGCATCATGCGCGACGGCGTGGCCTGCTATATCGGCAACGGCGTGGTGCTGGACCCGACCCATCTGCTGGGCGAGATCGAGCGCCTGGAGAAGGCCGGCGTCGAGGTGCGTTCGCGCCTCTACATCTCCGAGTCCTGCCCGCTGATCCTGCCTTTCCATGTCGAGGTCGACAAGGCCCGCGAGGCGCTGCGCGAGAGCAGCGGCAGCGGCAAGATCGGCACCACCGGCAAGGGCATCGGCCCGGCCTATGAGGACAAGGTCGCACGCCGCGCGCTGCGCGTGCAGGACCTGAAGCATCCCGAGCGTTTCGCGAAGAAGCTCAAGGAGCTGCTGGATCTGCACAACTTTGCGCTGACCGGCTACCTGAAGGGCACGGCGCTGGAGTTCCAGCCGATCTATGACCAGGCCATGAAGATGGCCGAGGTGCTCAAGCCCATGATGGCCGACGTGGGTTATCTGATCCACAAGGCCCACCAGGCCGGCGCCAACATCCTGTTTGAAGGCGCGCAGGGCACGCTGCTGGACATCGATCACGGCACCTATCCCTATGTGACCTCGAGCAACTGCGTGGCCGGCAATGCCGCCGCTGGCGCCGGCGTCGGGCCGCAGATGCTGCACTATATGCTGGGCATCACCAAGGCCTACACGACGCGCGTCGGCTCGGGTCCGTTCCCGACCGAGCTGGAGTGGGAGAAGGAAGGCACGGTCGGCTATCACCTGGCCACCGTCGGCCAGGAGCGCGGCACCGTGACCGGCCGCGCCCGTCGCTGCGGCTGGCTCGATGCCGCCGCGCTGAAGCGCTCCATCATCATCAACGGCATCAGCGGCCTGTGCATGACCAAGCTGGACGTGCTGGACGGCCTGGCCGAGGTCAAGATGTGCATCGGCTACGAGCTCAACGGCCAGATGATCGACATCCTGCCGCTGGACGCCGACGACATCCTGGCCTGCAAGCCGGTGTTCGAGACCTTCCCGGGCTGGACCGAGACGACTTTCGGCATGACCGACTGGGATGCGCTGCCGCTGAATGCGCGCCGCTATCTGGAGCGCGTGCAGGAAGTCATCGGCGCGCCGATCGCGATGGTCTCGACCGGCCCCGACCGCGACCACACCATCGTGCTGCGCCATCCCTACCAGGCCTGAGCCTGAGACGACCTGACCCCCACAGGAGAAAAAACCCATGTTGACCGACGACGGCAAGCATTTGTACGTGTCCTGGGACGAATACCACATGCTGATCGAGCGCCTGGCGCTGAAGGTCCATGCGTCCGGCTGGGAGTTCGACCAGATCCTGTGCCTGGCCCGTGGCGGCATGCGCCCCGGCGATGTGCTGTCGCGCGTCTTCGACAAGCCGCTGGGCATCATGTCGACCAGCTCCTACCGTGCCGAAGCCGGCACGATCCAGGGGCGGCTGGACATCGCCAAGTACATCACAATGCCCAAGGGCGAGCTGGCCGGCCGCGTGCTGCTGGTCGATGATCTGGCCGACTCGGGCGTGACCCTGCGCGCCGTGGTCGAGCGCCTGCGCGGCATGCCCTCGATCAGCGAGCTGCGCTCGGCGGTGATCTGGACCAAGGGTGTGTCCAGCTACACGCCGGACTACTATGTCGAGATGCTGGAGACCAGTCCCTGGATCCACCAGCCTTTCGAGGAGTACGACGATTTGCGGCCGGACGCGCTGGCCAAGAAATTCGCCGTCTGAGACTCTGGGCCCGACGATACCGATGACAGCCAAGCCGACCTCGCAAGCATGCCGGGTCGGCTTTGTTGTATCTGCGCGCCGCTGCGCCGTGCTCGGTGGCTCGGGCTCGTTCGGAAATGAAAAAGGCCAGCACAATGTGCTGGCCTTTTATGTTTGGTGCCCAGGAGAGGACTCGAACCTCCACGGAGTTACCCGCTAGTACCTGAAACTAGTGCGTCTACCAATTCCGCCACCTGGGCTTTCAGGAAAGCAAGGATTCTATCATCAAAAATATCAAGTCCTCAAGCGCCACGCAGAGTGCGGGCGCAACGAATGCGGCGCTGCTCAGCGAGGTCGAAGGCACGGTGCAAGGCCACCGCGACGGGCACGGCTTTCTGCTGCCCGATGACGGTCCACCGGATATCTATCTGTCCTCTCAGGAGATGCATGCGGTGATGCATGGTGACCGCTTGCGCGTGCGCATCGTGCGCATGGACAAGCGCGGCCGGCCCGAGGGTCGGGTGCTCGAGATCCTGGAGCGCAAGAAGCGGCCCATCATCGGCCGCTTGCTGCTGGAGTCGGGCATCTGGATCGTGGCGCCGGAAGACCGGCGCATGGGCCAGGACATCCTGATCCCGAAGAACGGCATCGCCAATGCGGTGGCCGGCCAGGTGGTCGCGGTCGAGCTGACCGAGCCGCCGTCGCTGTATTCGCAGCCGGTCGGTCGTGTGGTCGAAGTGCTGGGCGAGATCGACGATCCCGGCATGGAGATCGAGATCGCGGTGCGCAAATACGATGTGCCGCATGCCTTCAGCGCCGAAACCCTGGCGCAGGCCGCCAAGCTGCCCGACCGGCTGCGTGCGGTGGATCTGAAGCAGCGCGTCGATCTGCGCGATGTGCCGCTGGTGACCATTGACGGCGAGGACGCGCGTGACTTCGATGATGCCGTTTACTGCGAGCCGCACAAGCAGGGCCGTGGCAAGAACGCCTTCAGCGGCTGGCGCCTGCTGGTCGCGATCGCCGACGTCAGCCATTACGTCAAGCCCGGCGAGCCGCTGGACCACGATGCCTACGAGCGCGCCACCTCGGTCTACTTCCCGCGCCGCGTGATCCCGATGCTGCCGGAGAAGATCTCCAACGGCCTGTGCTCGCTGGTGCCTTATGAGGACCGCCTGTCCATGGTCTGTGACATGCTGGTCACGCAGGAGGGCGTCACCCACGCATACCAGTTCTACCCGGCGGTGATCCGTTCGCATGCGCGTTTCACCTACACCGAGGTGGCCTCGGTGCTGGCCAATACCCATGGTCCGGAAGCCGCCAAGCGCAAGGAGCTGGTGCCGCATCTGCTGCATCTGCACGAGGTCTATCGGGCCTTGCTGGCGGATCGCAAGAAGCGGGGTGCGGTGGATTTCGAGACCACCGAGACGCAGATCATCTGCGACGACAACGGCCGCATCGAGAAGATCGTGCCGCGCACCCGCAACGAGGCCCATCGTCTGATCGAGGAGGCCATGCTGGCCGCCAATGTCTGCGCGGCCGACTTCATCGCCGGCGCCAAGCACCACTCGCTGTTCCGCGTCCACGAAGGTCCGACGCCGGAGAAGCGCATTGCCTTGCAGGCCTATCTGCGCGCGCTGGGCATCGGTCTGGGCATCAGCGACGACCCCAAGCCCGCCGAGTACCAGGCCGTCGCCGCAGCGACCAAGGATAGGCCCGACGCCCAGCAGATCCACAGCATGCTGCTGCGCTCGATGCAGCAGGCCGTCTACACCTCGGCCAATGCTGGCCATTTCGGCCTGGCCTACCAGGCCTATACCCATTTCACCAGCCCGATCCGGCGCTACCCCGATCTGCTGGTGCACCGGGTCATCAAGGCCATGCTGGGCGGCAAGCGCTATCTGCTCGATGCGGCCAAGATGAATGTGCCGATGCCGGCCCAGCGCCCCGGCCGCGCCAAGCCGGTCAACCCGGCCACGGTCAGCAATGATCTGGAGCGCTGGGAGGTTGTCGGTGCACATTGCAGTGCCAACGAGCGTCGCGCCGACGAGGCTTCGCGTGACGTCGAGGCCTGGCTCAAGTGCCGCTATATGCGCGAGCATCTGGGCGAGGAGTTCAGCGGCACCGTCAACGCGGTAACCAGCTTCGGTCTGTTTGTGCAGCTCGATGCTCTCTATGTCGAGGGCCTGATCCACATTACCGAGCTGGGCGGCGAGTACTACCGCTTCGACGAGGTGCGCCAGGAGCTGCGCGGCGAGCGCACCGGTATCCGCTATGCGACCGGCGCTAAGGTGCGGGTGCAGGTCAGCCGGGTCGACCTGGACGGCCGCAAGATCGACTTCCGCCTGGTGCAGGACACGGACGAGGCTCGCCTGGTGGCACGGGCGCTGCGCGACAAGGGGGCCAGCGACCGGGCCGCAGCGCTCGCGCCCGAATCGGCCAGCGAGGCGCTGGAACAGGTGCGTCGCCAGGATCGTGAGCTCAAAGCCGAGCTTAGGGCAGGGCGCAAGGCGGGCGGTAAGAGCGGAGGCAAGGGCGCCAAGTCGCTGGCTCATCCGGTCAAGGCGGCGCGCAAGACAGCGCGGGCCGGCAGTGCCAAGAGTGCCGAGACGCGCAAGCGCCGCTGAGCGGCCTCAGTCGCTGGCGTGCAGCGCGTGCATGCCCTCGATCAGATCGGCGGCCCGCAGCGGGCCGCTTTTCTGTGCATCGCCCGCCAGCCCGTGCCAGCAGGCGGCGGCGCAGGCGAGGGTGTGGGTGGCGGCCGGGTCGTCGCCGCGATACTGTGCCCACAGGCCGCCCAGCCAGCCGGCCAGCACATCGCCGGTGCCGGCCGTCGCCAGCGCGGCACTGCCGCTGCTGTTGATGGCCGGCATTTGATGCGGGCTGGCGATCACCGTGCCCGAGCCCTTCAGCAACACGGTGCAGCCGAATTCCAGGCTCAGCGCCTGCGCGGCGCCGAGCCGGTCGGCTTGCACCTGGGCGGTATCCGATTGCAGCAGTCGCGCTGCCTCCAGCGGGTGTGGGGTCAGCAGGCTGGGGTGAGCCAGGGTCTGGCGCGCACGCAGCAACTGGCGCAGATGGGTGTCGGCGGCAATGGCATTGAGCGCGTCGGCATCCAGCACCAGGCGGCGTGCGTGCCGCAGCAGATCGGGCAAGGGGGCCGCGATCGCCGCGCCGCCGCCACAGCCCGCCACCACGATATGGCGCTGCCAGCTGTCCGGAAACTGCAGCAGTGATTCCGACCAGCTCATCAGCTCGGGCCGATCCTGCGGCGCAGCGATACCGGCCTCGGCCTGCAGCAGGCAGGCGTAGACGCGGCCGGCGCCCGCCGCCAGGGCCGCGCGCGCTGCCAGCCAGGC
>NZ_JAQOWX010000103.1:0-20352 GCF_028462495.1 Paucibacter sp. XJ19-41 | reverse complement strand
TCTCTACAGTTGGAGCCTCCTCGAAACCCGGGGCGATTCACATCGACGCCGCTCAGCGCCCGAGCAGGCGCTCAACTGCCTCAACAGGGATGGCGTAGCTGATACCAGAGGGATGAGAGAGTGCCGACTCCTTGGTTCCTTTGAGCAGCACCATATTGATCACTCCAACGACATCGCCGGTTTCCGGATCGAACACCGGCCCGCCGCTGTTGCCTGGATACGCCGTGCCATCGAGCTGAATAATATTGAATGCACCGGCGCGCAACTGAGAGATGTTGCGAGCGTTCAGTGCGCCTGCTGTGGGGGCAGGTAAAGCGACCGGACTCAAGGCCGAGACGGTCGCACGATGAGTGACGTGAGAGAAGCCCAGAGCACCTCCCAGTGGAAAGCCCATGAAAGCGACGGCAGCGCCTTCGCGGGGACCATTCTTGGCCAGCACGGTAGGCGGCGCACCAGGCCCTTCAAAACTCAATAGCGCCAAATCATGGGCGCGATCCAAGAACTCGACAGTGGCCAGGCGCAAACTCCATTGCCGAGAGGCGGTCCAGACTTGAACGGCAAGTTGCCGCCCCCCGCCGCCTGCCCCCAGATCGGGCAGTACGTGGGCATTGGTCACGGCAAAATTGCCATTGCCAACAACGAAGCCAGAGCCGCGAAAACCGAAGCGCGGACTGTCAGTTGCCGAATAGCTACCTACCAAAACCACGGATGGCTTCATACGTGCCACCGTGTCGGGAAGATCTGCGTGAACCACGCTTGCAGAAAGACCCGAAACAACAACAAGCGCACACGCTAGCAACCAACGCGGCATCTTGCTCATTGCAGCAGATCCCCCGAAGTCAACCCCACCTCTAAGGCCGCCACAAACCGCCGCCAGCCCGGGTCAGGTTCATCGAGCTTGAAGCCATAGAAGGTACCGCCATCGGTAAGCTTGCGCCGGACTGCAGTCACCACCAGATTCGATCGCTCCCCCTCGCCCAAATCGATCACCGCAGCGCCCGGCACATCCTGCGGTAAGTCCAACTTGCTTTCAGCCTGAAAGCCAGATAAGGAGACCTCGATGACATCGAGCACAAACGAGCGCTCGCCCGACGGACCAGCAAAGCGCGCGACGGCCGGGCAGCGTATCGTGTATCGCTGGTGTCGACGCAAGGGATGAGCATCGATTGCCATGCCGCTGAGCATGGGCAAGACACCGCGGTACTCCGCCATGCTGTAAATCGACCAAAGCAGAGACTTGCTTCGATCATCTAGATTCTCGAACAAGCGACTGGTCTTGTTAAAGAAGTGATCCAGCAGGGCTGGCGTCATCACGGGGTCGTTGGTCGTGTAGTAGCGACGGTGAGGCCGCTGAATATTTGGCAGCTTCAATGCAAAGAAGTACTTGTGCAGATTCTTGTGGGCCGGCCTGCCGCGGTAGCCAGCTCGAAAGACATCGGAGGCATGCTTAAGATCCAGCGTCGCCCCGACTGCCGGGGCACCATTCGCAAAGTCGTAGTTATCGACCACCTTTTCTTGCAGCCGCTCGAAAAACAGCAAGGCTTCGTAAAGCTCAATCTTCTCCGGATTGACCGCGATCACCAGATGTCGGGTATCGAAGTATTCGGTGCAATACTCGTGCATGAACTTCATGAGGGGAAACAAGATCGCTCCCCCGGTCTTGCGAAAGTCGGGATGCACGGCAAGCGCGGAGATCTCGGCGATCTGCCCACCTTTGGCTCGTACCTGTTCAAGATCGAACACCGACTGCATCGGGAAGCCAAATACACCCTCGCGTATCATCGAAATCGTGCCCACTACGCGGCCGTCATAAAGAGCGCACAGCGTTGTGGTGGTGGGAAGCGCATGGTACTTGGTGATGCGCATACCGCTGGGGTCGGCTTTCATAAAGCCGCTGGCCACATAAGCATCGTGAAGGATCCGAAAACAAGCTTCAAGTTCAAGCTGGGTCTGCGCTATTTTCAGCACTAGGCGTTGATCGGGCTCGGGATCACATTGGGCCATCCAGCGATAGATTGCGAAGCGAAGCCGGCTCGGAAGCGCACCAAACAGACGTCGCAGGCTTTGATGGACTTTCTTCTTGAAGCTGGATCGATGCATATGAGCCATGCCAATTTCTCCGTTGGCGTTCGTCTCGCCGTATTCCCTGATCGCACGACCCCGTGACACAAGTTGCCGTGCCCCACTCCAGACAAGACTGTCTTTACCTAGGCTAGCAGCGCCGGGCATTCATCACAAGCAGGATGACGTCTCGCTCATAGTTCGGCTTGCAGCCTCTTCACCTCTGACGCTTGGTCGAACTTATCCCCCAAGGCGGCAAGGCGCAAAAGTTCGCCACGCGCTTCGTTCTTCTGTCCGGTTTTTATGTAGTAGCGAGCCAGATGAAGACGGTGCATGTGCTGCTGCGGCGCCAGTGCTACAGCCTGCTTCTGCAGTTCCAACGCCTTGTTCAGATCGCCCTCGCTGGCATGGATCTCCGCCAGCGTGTCAAGAAAGGCCGGGTGATCCGGGCGCAAGCGATTGGCCTTCTCCGCATAAGCCAAGGCACCGGATCTCTTTGTCTTATGCAAGAGCCAAGCAATATTGTTGTTGGCAGCTGCATTATCCGGCTGAAGCTTGAGAACATCCCGGTAATGGCCCAAGGCTTGACCATGGTCAGACCGCAACAGCGCACTATCTCCGAGGTAGAAAACGAAGGCACTGTCGCCGGGATTCCTCTTTCGCCAGGTCGCCTCAAAGGTTGTGGCTTCAGTACGTTTACCGCTCATGATCAAACTGCGATGCAACTTGATCGCTGAATCGGTTTGTGCGCGGATATCAAAATTCGCACGATAAGCGGCCACGGCTTTGGGCCAGTTCTTTTGCTGGGTTTCAAGATCTCCCTCCAGTTCGTAAGCGCGCGGATCCTGAGGGCTTTGCTTCTGCATCGCGCGTATCTGAATACGAGCTTCGGTAACTCTTCCTGCAGCCATATCCAGGGCAACCAGCGCGGCACGCGCTGGCGCGAAGTCCGCTTTGACACTGAGCGCTCTTTTAAGGCTTTGCACAGCTGCCGCAGTATCCTTGTTGGCCATGTACAACTCAGCCATGCGCATAAAGGGCTGTGGCGATGTTGGCTGCAGTGCGGCCATCTTGTTGAAAGCGGCGAGCGCCTGATTGTTTTCGCCGGACACCATCTGCACCCGCCCGAGCAACTCATGCAATTCGGGGCTGTCCGGCGATGCTGCCACGCCCTCTTGTACTGTCGCTAACGCCAACTTGACGTCCTTGCGCTCGAGTTGCAATCGCACCAGAGCCACCCGAGGTGCCAAGGCATCGGGATTTTTCTTGACCGCCTTGGTCAACAAATCAACGAGTTCGTTTGCCGGGGCGCCTGCCTGGGCCCGCAGACCGACGATGGCCATCTGGGCCTGCTCATGCCAGGGATCCTTCTCCAGTAGGTCCTCGAAACGCTTGACGGCGAGTTCAGGCTTCTTGTCTGCGACATCCATTGAGGCCAGACTGCTTACCGCTGGAAAATATACCGGATCGACCTTCAAGGCCGCCTCAAAGGCCGCCCGTGCCTGAGTCTGATTGCCGCGTTTGATTTCCACACCGCCGCGCAGCATCTGCGCCAGCGGCTTGGTGGGTTGCTTGAGCTCAAGTGCATCGATCGCTTTCAGAGCTTTCTCTGCTTCGCCCCTGCGCATCAAGGTGCTGATCAGGGCCAGATCCGCCGTCGTGCCGCTGTCCTCCTCCGATATGGCACGTAATTCATCGAAGCCCTGATCGCCGCGACCTTTGCCAATACTGGCGACGGCCAAGGCCGTCCGACTGCGAGCGTCCTGAGGATTCAACTTGACCGCTTGTCGTAGATAGCCTTCGGCGAGCTCAGCATTGCCTAGCTGGAAATGCGCTTCGGCGGCAGCGGCAAAGATGTCGGCATCGGCCTTGCCGCCATCGATTGCAAACCGCAGCACGTTCAACGCCTTGGCGGCCTCGCCGGAACGCAGATGGGTTCGAGCGAGCAGCAACCTGACCCGCCTGGCATTGGGCGCGACCCGAAGCGCCTTGCTCAGATGACTCTCGGCCTGCACCAAGGCCCCACCTCGAAACTCAATGGCACCTGCGAGGAACTGCACTCGCCCGTCATCCGGCGCCCCCTTCAGCAAGACTTGTACGTACTCCCGCGCAGTTTTCAGATCCCCGGCTTCCATCGCCTGACTGGCCATGAACAGACGCAATTGCGGGTGATTCGGCAGCCTCGCTTTGAAGTCCGCGAGCGCGCTTGCGACGGCTTCGCGATCACGTTTGGTTGTGAGCAGAGACAGCAGGCCCGTGTGGGCAGCAACATTGCTATTGTCCAGCTTCAATGACTCTCGGAACGCCAGGATCGCTTCTTCCGTACGGCCTATGAGGGCCTGGAACTCACCCATGAGCTGCCAAGCCTCTGCGCTACCAGCCTGCTTGCCGAGCACCCGTTCCAGGACTGGCAGCGCAGTCACGACTCCGCCATCGCTCGCCAGCAATCGGATGTGTACCAGTTGGACTCGCAGGCTGCCGGCGTCCAGCTTCAGTGCTTTATCAATTGTGGCCCGGGCCTCAACCAACTTCCCACGCATTGCGTAGGCGGATGCCAGGGTTGCTTGCAGATCAGCCATGGCCTCGGGCGTCGCCAGCTCAGCTTGACCATACTCGGCCTGCAACTTGTCCAGTTGGCCTTGCTGAAAGAGAGTGCGCCCCAGCAGGGCGCGAAGTTCATCATGAGCGTAACCCGAGTCGCGCGCTTTGCTCAACTCGATCGCTGCCCCTTCGACGTCGCCGTTTTCAAGCAAGATCTTGCCTAACAGAAAACGCGCCTCAGCCAGATTGGCGTTGGCCTGCAGAGCATTTTTCAGTTGTATCACCGCTGCCTTGCGATCCTTCCCTTCCAGATGGCTCTTGGCCGAAGCGAGTAGCTGCTCCGGAGAATCACTGAAACAGCCCGCCATCGACAGGGCAACCAGCCACGCTGCCAGCTCCTTCGTGCCTACGCAAGTGCGTTGAGTTACGTGTACGACGTTCATTTCGACCTCCCGGAGGGCGTCATTTGATCTGAAGCCTGCTCATCAAGTCGTACAAGGTCGGGCGACTCACGCCCAGTATCTCGGAGGCCTTGACGATGCTGCCATCGGCACGCGCCAGCGCCGTCACGACCGCAGCGCGCTCGGCACGCTCTCGGACGGTACGCAGATCCAGGGTCGCCATCGCCTCATCGGCGTCGTTGACGGGCTGCGGCAAGCCGAGGTCTTCCCCGGTCAGGCGATCGCCATCGGCCATGATGGCCGCGCGCTTCATCAGATTCTGCAACTCACGGACGTTGCCCGGCCAGTGGTAGGCCTCGATCATGCGGACCGCCTCCTCACTGAGGCTCAGCTGGCTGCGGCGCTGCTCGGCCGCATAACGCCGCAAAAAAGAGTGACACAACAGCACTGCGTCGCCCTGGCGCTGGCGCAGCGGCGGAATCTCGATCACGATCTCGGCTAGGCGGTAGTAAAGATCCTCGCGGAAACGCCCCTCGGCAATCAGTTGCTTCAGGTCCTGGTGAGTGGCGCCGACGACGCGAACATCGATGGCAATCTCCTGCCGACCGCCCACCCGCTCCACGGTGCGCTGCTGCAGGAAACGCAGCAGCTTGGCTTGCAAGGCATGGGGAAGATCGCCGATCTCGTCCAGCATCAAGGTGCCGCCATTGGCCGTCTCGATCTTGCCGATGGTCGTCTTGTTGGCACCGGTGAACGCGCCGCGCTCATAGCCGAACAGCTCGCTTTCCAGCAGATTCTCGGGAATGGCCGCGCAGTTGATCGCGACGAAGCGACCTTTGCGCTTGGAGGCATCGTGCAGCCCCTGGGCGAGCAACTCTTTGCCGGTCCCGCTCTCGCCGAGCAGCAGCACGGTCGCATCGCTGGGCGCTACTTTCTCAATCGTGCGGCACAGCTTCTGCATCTGCGCATCGCGTGTGACCAAGCCACCCAGCGCCTCGCTCTGCTGCTGGGTCTGCAGGCGCTTGTTCTCCTGCTGCAACTCGTAGAGCCGATAGGCGCGCTCGACCGTCAAGCTCAGCACATCGGGATCGACCGGCTTGGCCAGGAAGTCGTAGGCGCCAAGACGTATGGCTCGCAGGGCATTGCTCTGGTCGTTCTGGCCGGTCAGCACAATGACCTTGACGCCGGGGTCGAGCTCCAGCATCTTCTCCAGCAGCTTGAAGCCCTCGGTCACCGAGTCCTGATCGGGCGGCAGGCCCAGATCCATCGTGACCACGGCGGGCGAGTGACGCCGAAACTGCAGCAGTGCCGACGGGCCATCGTCGGCCAGCACCGACTCGAAACCATCGAGCGACCATTTGATCTGTTTCTGCAAGGCCAGATCGTCTTCGACGATCAGCAGCGGTTGTTGCCGGGGTGTTGTCATTTGGCGCCGAGCATACCCAGGTCCGAGGCTTGCGAGGCGCGGAACAGAGGTAGCAAGATGGTAATTTTGGTGCCGCGGTCGACTTCACTGTCCACGTTGATCTTGCCTCCGAGTTCGTTCAGGTACTGAAAACTCTCGAACGCGCCGATGCCCATGCCGCTGGATTTGGTGGTCTGAAAGGGCTTGAACAAACGGGTGCGGATGAACTCCTCGGACATGCCGCAACCGGTGTCGCCCACCTCGATGCGCGCATAACTGCCCTCGACGTTCAGTTGCAGCCACACCCGGCCCTGCTCGGGGGTGGCATCAAAGGCATTCTGCACCGCATGACCGATGACCCGTTCGACCCGCTCCTCATGGCCGCGGGTGCTTGCCGCAGCCTGAATATCCAGCTGCAACTCCCGCCCCTTGCTCTGGGCAGCGGCAGCAAGGCGTCGTGCAATCGGCGCCAGGTCCACCCCGCGCGACAGGCCATGGGGAGACTCCCCTTCACGCAACTGCAGCATCAGCTGACGCATCTTCTCCAACGAGTTCTCGACCGTGGCCAGCATGTCTTCCTGGAACTCCGGGTTGTCGCGCAGCCGGCGAGCATTTTTCATCATCAAAGACAGCTGGGTCACGATGTTCTTCAGGTCATGCACCACAAAGGCCGACATGCGGTTGAAAGCATCGAACTTTCGCGCCTCCAGCAGCGCCTCGGTGGCCTGCATCTGGGCCAGGTAGCTGGAGGCCTGGCTGCTCGCCGTACGCAACAGGTCGCGCACCTCCCAGTTGAGCTCCAAGGGCGTGCGGGGTCGGCCGAGCAGCACGAAACCGATCAGCTCGGTACCGACCACCAGGGGCACCAGCAGCCAGCAGCGCGCATCCTCAAGCAACCAAGCCGGGCATTCAAAGCCGGGATAGCTTTGCGGCGTGCGACGCAGCTCGTCGAAATCGACGATCCAGTGACGCTGGCAAAGGAACTGCGCCAGCGGCGAATCGGACGGCTCGCGCTCGCTGCGCGCCGGCATATTCCAGTGCGCCGACTGCGAGTACTCGGCCTGCACGCCATGCCGTAGCCACAAGGTGCCTGAGGGACTTTCGACCAGATTGGCCAAGCCCTTGATCACCGAAATACCCAGCTCCTGCGGCGAACTCTGAGACGAGAGCATCGCCGTGAAACGAAGCCACTCCTCGCGATAGTCATAGCGATAGCTGAAGAAGTTCTTGCTGATATAGACACGCAGCTTGGCTCGCATCGCGCCCGAGAGCAGCACCATCACCAAGGCCAGCAGACCGACCACCATCAGCGCCATCTGCAAGGCGCGCCCCCAATTGCCACCGGTGTAGCGAACGTAGTAACCGACCGCCGAGACGAGCAATAGGTAGGCGCCCGCAATCAGCAGGGTCGCCGAATGGAACACCGCTGCGCGCGAAACATGCAACTTGGACAACCAATCCTTGTGGCGACGCGAGGCAATGAACAGCAGGGGTACGGCAATCGCATGTACCGCCGGACGTATGCCGACTGCATCGCCATCAAATTGCCTGAATAGCGCGGCCTGGGAGTAGGTATAGAGGTCGAAAATGAAGAGCGCGCCCAAGGCGAGGCAAACGGGCTTGGCGCTCCAGCGAGCATCGCCCTTGATGCTGCGCAGCAACTGCTCGACCAGCATCAGGCCCACCACAGCGAGAGCCAAGCCGGAAAATGCGACGGGACGCTCTAGCTCGGACACTTGATAGTCACCGAACTCCTGAATCACCTGCAAACTCAGGGCGAGCAGCAAAGCCGCGCCCGCGACAAAGGGCAAGGCGCGCTGCGAACGCTCGGCCGATGCCGGTCGCAACAGCAGCAGGATGAAGCCGAACCAGAGACCATAACGCAGGATGTCGGCAACCGAAAGCGTCAGGTCACCCAGCCGTTGCCAGGAAGGATAGTGAGAAGCCAGCCCGATACAAGCCCATGCCGCGCTGGTAAGCAAAGCAGCACAGAAGAACCAATTTGCGGGAGTCAGGCGCTCACCAATACGCCACAAGCGCCCCGCATAGAGTGTGAAGAGGCCTACGTAGCACAGACAAGCCAGCCCGTAGGACAGCAGGCTGATATCGAATTCCCCGGCTAGCATGCCTTATTCAATCATGCGTGATCAGGCGGAGCCGACGGGCGGCATCGTGCCGCCAACTCGACCGGGGATCAGCGGGCACCCTTGCCCGTCAGCACAACCGCCACCGTTTCCAACATGATCAGCAGATCAAGGAACAAGGTGTGGTTCTTTACGTAGTAGAGGTCGTACTGCAGCTTCTCGACCGAATCCTCGACCGTGGATCCATACTCGTAACGAACCTGCGCCCAGCCGGTAACGCCGGGCTTGACGCTATGGCGTACCGCGAAATAAGGAACTTGCGCGACCAGTTCGTCGACAAAATACTGGCGCTCGGGCCGCGGGCCGACCAAGCTCATCTCGCCCTTCAGCACATTGATCAACTGAGGCAGTTCATCGATGCGAACCCGGCGAATGAATCGGCCCACGCGCGTCACGCGGTCATCATTGACGCTGGCCCAACGCGGCTTGCCGTCTTTCTCGGCATCGGTACGCATGCTGCGGAATTTGATGACCTTGAACACCTCGCCGTTCAGCCCGACGCGCTCCTGGCGATAGAAAATCGGGCCGCGAGATTCGAATGCCACCATCACCGCCGTAACCAGCATGATGGGCGCGGCCAGCAGCAGGATCAGGGCAGAGAAAACCAGATCAAAACTGCGCTTCACGGCAGTACGAATCACCCCTTGGTTGAAACCGTCACCAAAGATAAGCCAGCCGGCATTGACATGGCTGATCTTGATCTGAGCCAGGGTCTTTTCAAAGTAGGTGGCGATGTCGACGACACGAACGCCATAGAGCTTGCAATCCAGCAACTGCCGCAGAGGCATGCTGCCACCGCGACGCTCCGACAAGGCCACGACAATTTCGTCGACCCCCAGGCGCAAGGCCGTTTCGGTCAAGCTGCCCTGAGCCTCAATCAGTTGCGAGCGAGGCACGGCCGGCTCGACCTCATTCGGACCGGCAAAGTAACCGACGATCTGGGCATGAGGATCCGCAGCCCGGAGCGTGTGACCCACGGTCTTGGCCGCCTCACCGGAACCGAAGATCAGGATCTTTGTCTTGGTCTGCGATTGGGACACAGAATGTGCGGCATAGACCCGATGCACCAAAACGGCGGCAACTGATGCCATGGCCGCAAACGTCATCAAATCGCGGTTGTCCGCACTGGTCGGCAGAAAACTGAAAATCCCGTAAGCCAGCGGCAGCGCCACCAGCAAGGCCAGCAAGCCACGTGCGCAGGACTCGGTCACCGAGCGGTTGTGCACATGCTGGTAAAAACCCGTAGCCGAATTGATCACAAACACGCAACCAGCCAGCGACAGACCTTGGGAGGCCGCGAATGGGATGACCTGACCGGCGCCCTCGCCCTGACTCAACACCACGGCGAACACCGCCACGATGATCAAGCCAAGATCGAAGAAAACCTGAAGCAGCGTGCGCCGATGCAAATAGTGATTGAATATTCGAACCATGCTCATCCCCAATCGCTGGACTCGTGCGCTGGATACCGCTTCCGAGTTTGATTTCCGCCTGCCTCAAGAAACGGCTTGCCGTCATTGAGGAACTGCCTGCCGGCTGCCCTGGCTCGGTATATGCGGCCTTTCTAGCCACCCATCTCGAACCGAACGGGACCCGAACTGCCTGGCAGGCCGAAATCGGAAATCCGCATTGCGCCCGAATCATGCCCGCCTGACCCTCTCTTGAAAGCCCCCCGTTTAAAGGGTGCGCTGTCCTTGAAAGCGGGGAACTGATCTTGACTGCCAAACCCTGATCCCCACCCCCGACAGCGCAGGCAAACAAGCGTTCAAAAACCAGTCGACTTCGAGGCACTGACGGTGACCTGAACCTGCCAGTGACGCAGTAGAACGCATTTGGATGAGCCGCTGACATGGCGGCTGGCCTGCCGCGTGCGTATTGCACAAGCTCGCACCATTGCGGAGCCTCGCACCGAACAACACTCGCCTACGGGCAACAAAAAAGCGCCCACCGAAGTGGGCGCTTGGGCTCAGTGCCGAAAAACGACGATGGCCTGAGCGGGACTCGCTTAACGCACGACAGCGATTTGCTGACGGGCACCGGCCTTGTAGGTGAACAGGGTCAGCGCGCCATTCTTGATGTCGCCCTTGTTATCGAAGGAGATCGTGCCGGTCACGCCCTTGTAACCGTCCGTCTTGGCCAGCACCGGCAGGTACTTTGCGGGCTCGGCCGAACCGGCCTTGACCATGGCATCGACCATCACATTGACCGAGTCATAGACGTAAGGTGCGTAGATCTGCACATCAGCCTTGTACTTGGCCTTGAACTTGGCCTTGAAATCGTCCATCGACTTCTTGGACTCGCCCTCAACGCCACCGGCTTCGGCGCACACCACCTGGTTGTCGGCCATCGTGCCGGCTGCCAGCTTGGGCAGCTCGCCCGAGCAGATGCCGTCGCCGCCCATGAACTTGGCTTCGATGCCCAGCTGCTTCATCTGGCGCAGCATCGGGCCGGCCACCGCATCCATGCCGCCGAAGAAGACCACATCGGGCTTCTTGGCCTTCAGGGAGGTCAGGATGGCGGTGAAGTCCGTGGCCTTGTCATTGGTGAACTCGCGACCGACGACCTTGCCGCCCGCGCCCTTGACGCCCTTTTCGAACTCGTCGGCCACACCCTGGCCGTAGGCCGTGCGGTCATCGATCACCGCGATCGACTTGCCCTTGAGTTCCTTGACGGCGTACTTGCCCAGCGTGCCACCCAGATGCACGTCATCGGCCACGACGCGGAAGGCAGTCTTGTAGCCATTGCGGGTGAACTTGGGGTTGGTCGCCGAGGGCGAGATCTGCGGCACGCCAGCATCGCTATAGACCTTGGAAGCCGGGATCGAGGTGCCCGAGTTCAGGTGGCCGATCACGCCGTTGACCTTGGAGTCCATCAGCTTCTGTGCTGCGGCCGTGCCCTGCTTCGGATCGCCGGCATCGTCTTCGGCCAGCAGCTCGAACTTGGCCTTCTTGCCGCCGATGGTCACGCCCTTGGCGTTCAGATCATCGATGGCCATGCGGGCGCCCAACTCATTGTCCTTGCCCAGGTGGGCAATCGCGCCGCTGGTCGGGCCGACATGGCCGATCTTGACGACCAGCTCTTGCGACATCGCGGTGCCGCTCAGCACCACAGCGACCGCGCCAACAATCACATTCAACTTAACTTGCATGAATTACCTCCGAGTTGGAAGAAGGAGAGCTATTGCTGTTGAGATATCAACCCAAGGAACATAACCGAAATCAGAACGCTTCTCCATGGGGAAAGCGCGGGCCTGGGAGCGGGTTTGGCCACAGATTGAATTCGAACTCAGCCTTGCCAGAACGCGGATTCCCGGCCGTGGTTGACAGGGTCGCCGAGCTAGCCGCCCCGGCGCTCGCGCTGCAGCCAGTCCTGTACAGCGCGCTCCACCATCTGCTCCAGACGCGGCGCCAGTTGCTGCCGCAACTCCAGCATCAGGGACTCATGCAGCTGCGCGGTCGCCCGCTCCAGCGTCGCGCGCAGGCTGTGTTCCAGCCACTGATCAAGGTCCTGATTCAGCGACGGTCTCAAGGCCTCTCGCAAGCGGTCCGCCACCTCGTCTGGAGATTCCGGCTCGGCGCGAGGCGGCGACACTGACAGCGCTGCCGGAAATCCGAGGTCCAGCTCGAAATCCACTTCACCAAGGGCCGACTCAACGCTGGTAGCTGGCGGCATGGGCTGCCAACTGCCCTCGTCCAGCACCTCGGTCAGCGTCGGTACGACGCGTGGCGGATGCGGACTCAAGCGCCGACCTCGTGATGCGTGACCTCGTGGCCCCTGGCCTTGTAGCTCTTGAAGCGCTGGCGGCCCGCTTGCACCTGCTCGGGCTCGCGCGACACCACCTCCAGCACACGCTGGAACTGCTCGAAGTCTTCGGGCAGATCGGGGCCCAGGTTCAGCAAGACCTCGCGATGCGGCTGCTCGCCGGCCCGCTCGGCAAGCACGATCGGTGTGGCGGCAAGCAGACCAGGCTGGGCCGCGCCGCGCCAGCGCAGATGCGGCACAAACTCGGTCGGCTCGAAGCTCCACAGCGCGGCATCCAGCCGGTCAAGCAGCGGGGCCGGGCCGACCACCGCCACCTTGGCGCCGCTCTGCTGCGCCTTGCGCAGCAGGCGGCACAGATAGCTCAGGCGCTCCGGCACATGGGTGTAGAAGCTGACAGCGGTCATGCCGGCTCGCCCCGAACCATCCGCATCAACGCGCCTNGCGGCACAGATAGCTCAGGCGCTCCGGCACATGGGTGTAGAAGCTGACAGCGGTCATGCCGGCTCGCCCCGAACCATCCGCATCAACGCGCCTGCGACAGCACGAAATGCGTCAGCAGACCGACCGGACGGCCAGTGCTGCCCTTGGCACCGCCGCCCTTCCAGGCCGTGCCGGCGATGTCCAGGTGACCCCAGCGGTACTTCGAAGCGAAGCGCTGCAGGAACTTGGCCGCCGTGATCGAGCCGCCCTCGCGACCGGCCACATTGGCCACATCGGCGAAATTGCTCTTCAGACCCTCTTCGTACTCATCGTCCAGCGGCATGCGCCAGCAGGGATCGAGCGCCGCCTCGCCAGCGGCCGACAGCGAAGCCGCCAACTCGTCGTCGCTGGCATACATGCCGCTGCGCACGCCGCCCAGTGCGATCACGCAGGCACCGGTCAGTGTGGCCACATCCACCACCACCGCCGGCTTGAAGCGCTCTGCATAGGTCAGCGCATCGCACAGGATCAGGCGGCCTTCCGCATCGGTGTTCAGGATCTCGATGGTCTGGCCCGACATCGAGGTCACGACATCGCCCGGCTTGACCGCACGGGCGCTGGGCATGTTCTCGCAGGCCGCGATGATGACCACCAGATTCAGCTTGGGCTTGAGTTCGGCCACCGCGCGCAGCGTGCCCAGCACGCTGGCCGCGCCCCCCATATCGAACTTCATCTCGTCCATGCCGGCGCCCGGCTTCAGCGAGATACCGCCCGAGTCGAAGGTGATGCCCTTGCCGACCAGCACCACCGGCGCCACCGTCTTGGCCGCGCCCTCATAGCGGGCCACAATGAAACGCAGCGGCTCGTCCGAGCCCTTGGCCACCGACAGGAAGCTGCCCATGCCCAGTTTCTCGACCGCCTTCTGGTCCAGCACCTCGACCTTGATGCCATGGCTGCGGCCCAGGGCCTTGGTCTGCTCGGCCAAATAGGTCGGCGTTGCATAGTTCGGCGGCAGATTGGCAGCCTCGCGCGCCACCGCAATGCCGGCAGCGATGGCTTCGCCGCGCGCCAGCCCGGTCTTGACCGTCTTTGCGTCGGCCTTGTCGGCCAGCAGGGTCAGCTTGTCCAGCGCCGCCGGCTTGGCCGCGCTGGGCTTGGTGTTGCGGTACAGATAGAGCGCTTCGGCGGCCGCCAGCACGGTCTGTTCGACCAGGCTTTCGCTGAGGCCTTCGATACCGGCAAACGCCACAGCGGCGTGCGCGGCGCCGCGGCTCTTCAGCGCCGTCACCGCCGCCAGCACGGCCGCACGGGCGGCCTTGACCGAGGGCTTGCCGATGGCGGCCAGCACCAGGCGCGGCGCCTTGACGCCGGCCACGCGCTGCAGCACCAGCGTCTTGCCGGCCTTCAGCTCGAAATCGCCGAGCTTGATCGCGTCCTTGAGCGCCGCCGCGACGCTGGCATCCAACCCAGCCGGCACGGTATCGCCGCCGACCAGCAGGATCAAAGCATCGGCGTTGACGCCGGCCAACGCGTCCAGGGATGCAGACTGAGTACGGAAGTCCATAATGTCGTGGAATAAATAAAGTGCCCGGATGTTATTCGATTCCACCGTACGCAAAGAGCTGGCGCGCAGCTTCGGCGTGACCCTCGTGGTCATCCTGACCATCGTCCTGACCATGATGCTGATCCGCACCCTCGGCCAGGCGGCTGGCGGCAGCGTGGCGCCGCAGGACGTGCTGCTGCTGATGGGCTATGCCGCCCTGGGCCATCTGCCGACCATGCTCAGCCTGTCGCTGTTCGTCGCCATCGTCGCGACCCTGGGCCGCATGTACCGCGAGTCCGAGATGACGATCTGGTTCGCCAGCGGCATCGGGCTGTCGCGCTTCGTCAAGCCGGTGCTGCGCACCGCCTGGCCGGTGCTGATCGTGATCCTCGCGCTGGTGCTGGTGGTCTGGCCCTGGGGCAACCGCAACAGCGCCCAACTCAAGGAGAGCTACGAGAAACGCTCGGATCTCTCGCGCGTCGCGCCGGGCCAGTTCCAGAGCTCGCGAGACGGCTCCCGGGTCTTTTTCATCGACCGCGACAGCGATGCCGGCAATGGCGGCCGGGTCGGCCGCAATGTCTTCATCCTCAGCAACACCGAACACAGCGAGTCGGTCACGACCTCGCACAAAGGCCATATCGAACTGGAGGACGGCGACCGCTACCTGGTGCTGGAGCAGGGTCAGCGCAACGAGATGAACCGGCAGAGCGGCGAGAAGAGCCTGGCCCGTTTCGAGCGCTACCGGCTGCTGGCCGACAGCCAGGTGATGCGCTCGGTCGAAGCCCTGCCGCCCAAGGCCATGGACACGCTGGACCTGCTGCGCAGCGCCAATCTGCGCCAGCGCGGCGAGCTGACCTGGCGCCTGGGCATCGCGCTGGGCGCGGTCAATATGGTGCTGCTGGGCATAGGCATGTCGGCCGCCAACCCGCGCCGAGCCAATAACTGGAACCTGCTGTTCGCCCTGCTGAGCTTTGTGGTCTATTTCAATCTGATCAATCTGTCGCAGTCCTGGGTCGCCGCCGGGCGCATGGGCATGGGCGGCGCGCTGGCCACCGTGCACGGCGGTGCCCTCTTCATCGCACTGTCCCTGCTGTGGCTGCGCGACCAGGGCAACCGTCTGCTGCTGCCCAGACGCACGCGGCCGGTCAAGGGGGCGGCCGCATGAGAACCGTCCGCAGCCTGCTCTACCGTGACATCCTGGGCTCGGTGCTGTTCGTCGTGCTGGCCTTCCTGTCGCTGTTCTACTTCATCGACTTTGTCGACGAACTCGACCGCCTGGGCCGCCGCGGCATCGGTGCCGGCCAGGCCGCCTGGCTGTCCCTGCTGGAACAGCCGGGCCATTTCTACGAGCTGTTCCCGATCGCGGTGCTGATCGGCAGCATCTACTCGCTGGCCCGCATGGCCCAGTCCAGCGAGTTCACGATCTTGCGCACCGGCGGCCTGGGCCCCGGCCGCGCGCTGAGCCTGCTGACCACGCTGGCTCTGGGCTTTGCGGCGCTGACCTTTGTGGTGGGCGACTATGTGGCCCCGCAGTTCGAGCGCCAGGCCGAGCAGCAGCGCGCCCGGCTGACCGGCGGTGTCGCCCGCAGCGGCAACAGCGCCTGGCTCAAGGACAAGCAGCAGATCGGCGGTGTCGAGCGCAGCTATTCGGTCAATGTGCAGCGCGCCAAGGCGCCGGGCGAGCTGGACAAGGTGCGCATCTTCGAGTTCGATGCCCAGGGTGGCCTGCTGTCGCGCACCGAAGCAGCCAGCGCCAAGGTCGAGCCCAATGGCGTCTGGCGCCTCAGCGAGGTCCTGCAAACCCGCTGGCAGTCGGCGCCGGACGGCACCCCCAAGGTGAGCGAACAGACACTGCCCACGTTGGACTGGCCCAGCGGCCTGACCATCAATGTGATCAGCGCCGCCCTGCTGCCGGCCAAGACCATGTCGACCGCCGAGCTCTACCGCTACACCCAGCATCTGTCGGCCCAGGAGCAGTCGGCCCAGCAGCATGACATCCAGTTCTGGCGTAAGGCCTTCTACCCGTTTGCCTGCCTAGTGATGGTGGCACTGGCCCTGCCCTTCGCCTATTTGCACGGCCGTGCCGGCGGCATCAGCCTGAAGGTCTTTGGCGGCATCATGGGGGGCATCAGCTTTGTGCTGCTGAACAATCTGGCCGGCCATCTGGGCCTGCTCAAGGGCTGGACGCCGTGGGCGGTGGCCGCCACGCCCAGCCTGATCTATCTAGGCATCTCGCTGGCCGCTTTCGGCTGGCTGGTGCGCTACCGCTGAACCGCTGAATGGACCCCAAGATGGACGGCATGCTTTTGTTTGCCCATGGTGCGCGCGACCCGGCCTGGGCCCGCCCCTTCGAGGAGGTCGCGCGCCGCATCGCCGCGCAGCGACCCGAGATGCCGGTGAGCCTGGCCTATCTGGAATTCCTGTCGCCCGGCATCGCGCAGGCCGGGCAGCAACTGGCTGAGCAGGGCTGCGGGCGCATCCATATCGTGCCGCTGTTCCTGGGCGGCGGAGGCCATGTACGGCGCGACGTGCCGCCACTGGTCGAGCAATTGCGCCAGCAGCATGCCGGCGTTCAATGGCTGCTGCACCCGGCCATCGGCGAACAAGATTCCGTCATGCAAGCCATGGCCGAGGCCAGCCTGGCCTTCACCTCCGCACCCACCGCATGAACCTGCATCAATTCCGCTTTGTCCAGGAAGCGGCGCGCCGCAACCTCAACCTCACCGAGACTGCGAAGGCGCTGTTCACCTCGCAGCCGGGCGTCTCCAAGGCTATCCTGGAGCTGGAGGAAGAACTGGGCGTCGACATCTTCTCGCGCCACGGCAAGCGGCTGCGTCGCATCACCGAGCCGGGCCTGCAGGTGCTGAAATCGATCGAGATCATCATGCGCGAGGTCGGCAATCTCAAGCGCATCGGCGAGGAGTACTCAAAGCAGGACGCCGGCACCCTGTCGATCGCCACCACTCACACCCAGGCCCGTTATGTGCTGCCCGGCCCGGTGGCCCAGTTGCGCCGGCAGTTCCCGCAGGTCCATATCAGCTTGCACCAGGGCAACCCGGAGCAGGTCGCGCGCATGCTGATCGACGAGACAGCCGATGTCGGCCTGGCCACCGAGGCCATGTCCGAGCATGAGGAGCTGGTCTCGCTGCCCTGCTACGAATGGCAGCATGTGCTGGTCGTGCCGGCCGGCCATGCGCTGGCCCAGGTCGAACGGGTCAGTCTGGAGCAGCTGGCGGCCGAGCCACTGGTCTCCTACCACCCCAGCTTCACCGGCCGCACCCGCATCGACCGCGCCTTCGCGGCCCGCCATCTGACGCCCAATATCGTGCTGGAGGCGATCGACTCCGACGTCATCAAGACCTATGTCAAGCTGGGCATGGGTGCCGGCATCGTCGCCGAGATGGCGGTGCGCGAGGACCCTCCCGGCGGCGAGCTGGTGTCGCGGCCGCTAGGCCATTTGTTCGGCCAGAACGTCGCCCGCATCGCCTTCAAGCGCGGCGCCTATCTGCGCAACTATGTCTATGCCTTTGCCGAGCTCTTGTCCGACCGGCTCGACAAGAAGCTGCTGGAGCGCGCGATGAGCGGCGACACCAGCGACTATGGACTTTGACTCCCCGACCCCGAGCACCATGCGATTGCAAAGCCGCCTGCCCCATGTGGGCACCACGATCTTCAGCACCATGTCGGCGCTGGCCCATCAGCACCAGGCCGTCAACCTCGGCCAGGGCTTCCCCGACTTCGACTGCGATCCACGCCTGACCGATGCGGTCGGCCGCGCGATGGCCGCCGGCCACAACCAGTACCCGCCGATGCCCGGCGTGCCCCTGCTCCGTGAAGCCGTCGCGGCCAAGATCGAGGCGCTCTATCGTCACCGCTACGACCCCGGCAGCGAGATCACCATCACCGCCGGCGCCACCCAGGCCATCTTCACGACCCTGCTGGCCATCGTGCATCCGGGCGACGAGGTCATCGTGCTGGAGCCCTGCTACGACAGCTATGCGCCCAATATCGAGCTGGCCGGCGGGGTGATCGTGCGCGTGCCGCTGACGCCGGGCAGCTTCCGCCCCGACTTCGAGCGCATCGCCGCCGCGATCAGCCCACGCACCCGCGCGCTGATCATCAACACGCCGCACAACCCCAGCGCCACCGTCTGGAGCGATGCCGAGATGCGGCAGCTGGCCGCGCTGCTGGAGGGCACCGAGGTGCTGCTGATCAGCGACGAGGTCTACGAGCACATGGTGTTCGACGACCAGGCCCATCAAAGCGTGGCGCGCTTTCCGGCGCTGGCGGCGCGCAGCTTCGTGATCTCCAGCTTCGGCAAGACCTATCACGTCACCGGCTGGAAGGTCGGCTATGTGGCCGCGCCGGCGGCGCTGTCGGCCGAGTTCCGCAAGGTGCACCAGTTCAATGTGTTCACCGTCAACACCCCGGTTCAGCACGGCCTGGCCACTTATATGGCCGACCCGGCCCCCTATTTGGCCCTGCCGGACTTCTACCAGCGCAAGCGCGATCTGTTCGCGGCCGGCCTGAGCGGCAGCCGCTTCAAGCTGCTGCCCACCCAGGGCAGCTACTTCCAGTGCGTCGACTATTCGGCCATCAGCGGGATGGGCGATGCCGAGTTCTGCCAGTGGTTGACGCGCGAGGTCGGCGTCGCCGCGATCCCGCTATCGGCCTTTTATGCCGGGGGCAGCAGCGCGCCCATCATCCGCTTCTGCTTTGCCAAGCAGGACGAAACCCTGAGGCTGGCCCTGAGCAAGCTGAGCGGGCTCTGAGCCGGCTCGCAGATCAGGGTCGCTCGGGTTCGTCCAGCGAGATATCGACCTCCAGCGCCTGCGATGGCGGCGGCCGCTGGCCGGCCGGCGGCTGCCAGGCCATCGTCGCCATCATGCCGCTAGAGCCGGGTGTGTCCAGCGGCAGGAACAGGTCGATCTCGTTGCCGCGCACCTCGTGCTCGGACAGATCGCGCGCGACGCCGTAAAGCATCAGCAGCTCGCGATAGCTTTCCAGGTCAAGCAGGCCGCCGTCAAGACCTGACCCTTGCGGCCGACCCGTCAGCAAGCGCTGCAGCAGGGCCATGCAGGCCCCGCTGTCGCGCCAGCAGGCCTGCAGCCGCGCCAGCGTGGAGGACTGCGCCTGCAGTCCGGCGCCGGCGCCGATGGCCGGGCCCCAGGCCGGCGCCGAGATGCCGAATGCGGCGGCATAGCGCTGGGCGGCGATCGCGAACGCCGCCTCATCGCCGCGCCGTTGCAAGACCTCCAGCAGCTTCAGATGCGGCAGGGCCACCTCGGCGCCCGAACCCTGCAGACGCCCTTCCAGCAGCTCGATCGCCGCCGCATCCTGCCCCAGCACCATGAAGAAATCGATCTGCTGCTCCAGATCGATCAGTTCCTCCACCGTGACGGTGGAGATTCCGTCATTGGCCGGGGCCATCGAGACCGGCGAGACGGCCGGTGGTGCATCCACCAGCTGGAAGCTGATCGGCTCCGGCGCCGGCTCACGCGCAGCGACAGCCGGCGGCTGCGGACTGGGCGGCGCCGCAGCGGCCAGACTGGGCAGGGCCAGGGTCGGTTCATCCTGTGCCGTCAAGCTGCCCCAGTGCGACATGACCTCGACCGCCGCAGGGGCGGCCGCTGCGGCCGGCACAGCCGGGGCGCTCGGCACTGCCGGCTTGCTCGGCTCGGCAGCCGCCACAGGATCAGCCGCACGCTCGCTGCGCGCCTGGTCCCACCAGGCCGATTCCTGCGACAGTTGCTCGCCGCGACGGCTGCGCCAGAAGTACAGGCTGCTGCCCGCCAACATCAGGCTCAGCAGCCCCAGTCCGTAGACCCAAGGTCCCTGCGAGCCTGCCGAC
This sequence comes from Paucibacter sp. XJ19-41, assembly GCF_028462495.1. NCBI lineage: Bacteria > Pseudomonadati > Pseudomonadota > Betaproteobacteria > Burkholderiales > Sphaerotilaceae > Roseateles > Paucibacter sp. XJ19-41. Next base: position 224 of record NZ_JAQOWX010000103.1, on the reverse strand, counting down.
TGGGCCTCGACCAGCCGCTGGCTGACCAGCTTGAGCTCCTGACGGGTGGCCTGATTGTCGGCTTGCAGTTTCAGCAGGGTCTGCTCAAGCTGGGCCAGGCGGGCCAGCGTGGCCGCATCGGGCGCCGATGCTGCAGCGGCTGTCGATGCGGCCGGCGCGGCCGCCAGCACCTCGGCCGGCTCCAGCTGCAGCATCGGGGCGGGGCTGGGTTTGGGGCTGCGGGC